>CAIQPV010000283.1 GCA_903873725.1 uncultured Nitrosomonadales bacterium | reverse complement strand
TGTCCACAAATTTCTGCAACTCTTTGGGTAGCGGCACGGTAAATCGCAACGGCTCTCCGGTGAGCGGATGAGTCAGCGCAATCGAATGAGCATGCAGGAACATGCGCTTCAAACCCTGCTTCATCAGTTCCCTGTTGCGAGGAAAATCGCCATACTTGTCGTCTCCGGCAATAGGAAAACCGAGATGGGAAAGGTGTACCCGAATCTGGTGGGTGCGCCCGGTTTTGAGTTGGGCTTCGAGCAGGGTGTAGCTTGCCCATGCTTTTTGCAGGGTGAATATCGTATGCGACTCTTTGCCATCTTCACGTACCATCACCCGCTTCTCGCCATCCTGAGTGTCAAATTTGAACAGGGGCAGTTTGACGTGCTGCTTGGCATTTTTCCACTGTCCCAGTACGAGCGTCAGGTAGCGCTTGTCGGTTTTGCCGTCGCGCATCTGTTCGTGTAAGTTGGTCAGCGCGGATCGCTTTTTTGCCAACAGCAGCACGCCGGACGTTTCGCGGTCGAGCCGGTGCACCAGTTCGAGAAATTTAGCTTGAGGCCGCGCGCTACGCAATTGTTCGATGACCCCGAAGCTCACCCCGCTGCCTCCATGTACGGCCACCCCCGAGGGCTTGTCCACGGCAAGCAACGCGTCATCTTCGTACAAAATCGGAAATTCGAGCGCGGGAACATACTCCCGCTCCACCGGTTCGGCCACTCTTACCGGCGGAATGCGTACCTGGTCGCCGAGTTGCAGCCGGTAAGTTTGATCCACCCGCTTTTTGTTAACGCGCACCTCACCACTGCGCAAAATGCGGTAAATGTGGTTCTTGGGCACACCTTTGAGGTGTTTGCACAGGAAGTTATCAATGCGCTGATCGCAACTTCCCTCGTCAACTTCTACCCATGTTACAGATTCTTTGCGTAAATCATTCATTTTGCTTATACTTCGCGTTCGCGTGTTGGTTAAGCGGGAAACGGGATGCGAATTCCCCGTCAGCGTGGAGCAGGCAACAATGCCGCCGCCCCGTTCCAGCCGCAATCCGGTTAATGTCACTCACCGGGAGAAGCAGTGATGGTAATTGATTTGCGCGCTCTAGGCACCCGGGATTTTGGGCACCTGTGGATTTTCCGTGCCGCCCTTATGACAAAATCGGCGTCACCTGTTACACACGACAAACTGATAACTGATAACGAGAACAATACTTTGAACGACCGTCGGCGTCCCCATCTCAAAAGAGATTGCACGACCCTTATTCGCTTTCTCGCGCGCGGTTAGCCACGTGTAGCTTGGTCCTGCCCGTGCCGGAGCGCGGGAGAAAATATATGAAACGCATGTTATTCAATGCGACACAGCCGGAAGAACTCCGTGTCGCCATTGTTGACGGTCAGAAACTCATTGACCTCGACATTGAATCAGCCGGTAAAGAGCAACGCAAGAGCAATATTTACAAAGCCGTTATCACCCGCATCGAACCCAGTCTGGAAGCTGCTTTCGTCGAATACGGCGGCACACGTCACGGTTTTTTGCCGTTCAAGGAAGTTTCCCCGCAATTTTACCTCAACGGCAGCGGCGGTCGTCCCAGCATCAAGGAAGCATTGCGCGAAGGCCAGGAACTGCTGGTTCAGGTAGAAAAGGACGAGCGCGGCAACAAGGGCGCAGCACTCACAACTTACATTAGCTTAGCCGGTCGCTACATCGTGCTGATGCCGAACAATCCAAACGGCGGCGGCGTGTCGCGTCGCATCGAAGGCGAAGATCGCAACGAGTTGCGCGACGTTCTGGCACAATTGCAAGTACCGCAGGGCGCCAGCATTATCGCCCGCACCGCCGGCATCGGGCGCAATCTGGAGGAACTGCAATGGGATCTTAACTACCTGACCCAGTTATGGGATGCCATCGAAAATGCGGCAAAATCTGAAAAAGCCCCGTCCCTGATCTATCTGGAAAGCAGCTTGGTAGTACGCGCCATCCGCGATTATTTCCACCCGGAAATCGGCGAGATTCTGATCGATACCGACGATATTTTCCAGCAGGCGCAAGCTTTCATGAGCACGGTGATGCCGGGCAACGTGGATCGCATCAAGCGCTACCGCGACGATGTGCCGCTGTTCTCGCGCTTCCAGATCGAGCACCAGATCGAATCCGCCCACGCACGTCAGGTCAACCTGCCCTCCGGCGGCGCCATCGTGATCGACCATACCGAGGCGCTCACCGCCATCGACATCAACTCGGCACGCGCAACACGCGGTGGCGACATTGAAACCACTGCGCTCAACACCAACCTGGAAGCGGCCGACGAAATCGCCCGGCATATGCGCTTGCGCGACTTGGGCGGCTTGATCGTGATCGACTTCATCGACATGGAAAGCAGCCGTAACCAGCGCGAAGTCGAGAACCGCCTGCGCGATGGGCTGCATTACGACCGTGCGCGCGTGCAGACCGGGAAGATTTCCCGCTTTGGATTGTTGGAACTGTCGCG
>CAIQPV010000282.1 GCA_903873725.1 uncultured Nitrosomonadales bacterium | reverse complement strand
TGAAAGCCAATATCAATCAGCGCCCGGTAGTGATAGTGCTGCTTGATTCGTGGGGTAAGAGTACCCGCATCGGCGATGCCAACCGCATCAAGAAGTGGATGGAAAGCTCTCTGGTTGCGCGCAACATGCGACGCGGTTGAAATTATTTGCGAAGGGGCGTCAGCCCCTTCAGTTTTTGTAGTAATGATGTTGCTTTGAACCTGAAATACTCGGCTAAATTCCCTCTACGGACACCTCAACTGAGTTTTTTAGATGATAGAAACGATCACCCTCATTACCCTGTCCCTGCTGCTGATGTCCATACTCCGTCCGGGCAAAACACCGCCGCTGGATAATCCTCTGGTCATTGAACGACCGGGACTGTATCACATGACACTTGCACCACAAATCAACCTGGCTCAACCTTTTATCGAAGCCGTCGCCAAACAGATGGGCATACCAGGTGACCCATCCGGGCATAGCGAAACCCAGTATTTCGAGGTGCGCGACAATCAGGTCAAGGCGCATGGCGAAGACTGTTATCTGCTTGCCATTACGCTACGCAATAATATGTTTTACTTTCAGGCGGCCAGTCCTTTGAGTGTCGATCAAAACAACCGCTGCAAGAACATCCGCGAATTAGCCGATTCAGTGCTGGCGCGCTTCCCTGCAACCGGAGAACACAATTACGCGCTGGATGAAAGCATTGTCACGGCAGCACAAGAAACTGCACAGATACGCAGAATCCATATCAAACATCTGTCTCATTAAAGTCGGCAAGGCAAATCATTACAATATACAATTTGACATCCTTGAAATCACCCGTTCTGCAGGTCATAGCGCAACACATTAATAAATAACAGGAAGGAAGAACAATGAAAAACCTGATTTTGGCAACAGCGCTTTCCACACTTGCTTTTCATGTTTATGCGGATGACGCAGTTCCGGCCGATGCAAATACACCGTCCTCAACCCACAGGGATATCACGGTAGATGGCAAAATTTCCACACTTGGACTCGGCGTGGAAGCGGTATTTCCCATGACACAATCAGTGGATGCGCGGATTGGGCTAAATGCTTTCAACTTCACCCTGAACAAATCTTCCGATGCGAGCCCGGGAAAAATTGCCACCAATTATAGCGGGAATTTTGATTTGCAAAGTTTTCAGGCATTGGCCGACTGGCATCCCTGGCAAAGCAGCTTTCGAGTAAGCGGTGGTCTTGTTTACAACAACAACCAGTTCAAAATGACAGCGACTCCGGTACCCGGTAAGAATATCATCTATATTAATGGCAATCCGTATAGCCTTACATCTGCAATAAGTGCAAATCCTTCCGTCGATGCCTCAATTGACTTCAGAAAGATAGCTCCCTACCTTGGAATTGGTTGGGGACGAACTCCGAAAAATACCGGCCTGTCTTTCACCAGCGACATCGGTATCCTGTTTCAGGGAACACCCAATTCAAACGTAACAACCAACATCACCGGCGTAACTTCCACGGATATTACCCAAGCTAATGCCCAATTGCAGGATTCAGTGAAAAACTACAATATCTACCCGGTCGTTTCGGTCGGTATTGGATATTCGTTTTGACGGAAAGAATCCAACAGGAAGAGCAAAACACAACATACCATGCAAGCCACATGAATACTGGGTTTCAGCAAAGTTAAAAATTCCGGGTATTTTGACTGAAGTATTATCCTAAAAAATGTAGTTGGCGAAGAACTTTCTGGCATTTCAACGGATTATGCCGTTTTTGTAGGTGCGAATAAATTCGCACCTACGAACCCATCAACTGAGGTTTTTAGGATTATTTGCTTCGGATTCTCGCCCTAAATTAAAAAGCCGGCATTCAAAAAATGCCGGCTTTGTGGGTCTACCCCATCAGCAATTCAGTTTAAGGTAAAGGTGCTGTTGT
>CAIQPV010000281.1 GCA_903873725.1 uncultured Nitrosomonadales bacterium | reverse complement strand
TAAAAAATGAAATTACTGTTTCAAGCCGCTTCTGCGAAAAGATCCGGCTGTGCATGCAAAGCTGTGTGAACCTTTTGTTTTGGAATATCCAAAACCACTTTTGCAGCTTTCAGCGACGTTAAACCATACATTGCAACCTGAGACTTTACATCGCCAAATACAAACTCAAAAACAGGTGGTGCAAGCTGTTCCTTCTCGACTAGCCCTAGTGCCTGGGCAAGTTGATCGACAAGATTTCTGTCATAAACAGCATCGCCATCAGTGATGCGTGTGACTGTGATTTTTGTTTCTGCCGGCAATTTAGATGCGTTTTCACAAAGATTGCGATAATCAGCAATCAAGCGTTTTGACGAACCTGTTTGCAGCATTTCATTGTCATACGCATGGTCAGTAACGAATTTACCCACTACTCGAAAGTCCCATTCGAACTTCCATGGCTCTGAATCATCGTGCCGATACACAACCGAGTTTGAATCAACCCGATAAACCTGCATATCTACCACATTGATTTTACCTGCGGAGGGTACGGGCGCGTATTCGGGCTGTGGATTACTCTGAGTCATGTAATGGTCAACAATCCTCCATGGAGCAAACACCTTCCGCACACCATACAACGCCAGCACAATGTCGATATCCTGATGGAGCGATAACGATGCGTTGCCGGTCTTGATAGTCTCGAAAAAGTTTTCTCGACCAATACTTTTTAACGCCTTTTCAACTTTATCAATGTCGTTCGTATCAATGTGGTACAGATATGAAGCACCGATCGTCAGGCGTATGTGTCTATCCACTATCTGCACAGTTTCGGCAAGTTGCCTACGCCATGCTGCGATATAGTTTTCCGGCTTGATGTAACGGCGGCAAACACCCTGCAAAGATCCTCCTTCGCAAGCGCTCGCATGGTTGCAAACTTGTAGCATGACCTCTTTGAAGTCGCCTATTGCAATGCAACTCCAACGAGGTACTTGAGGAAACACATTGGATTCGTGTGTCTTTTCGAACAAGAAGTAGATTATTGAACCGTCAGCACGTTTAAATGCAGCCGATAATTTTCCTGTTGTGATGGTTGCTCCCATGATGCCCTCCATAATAAAAAAGGGGCATCATTCCCTCGCGGGGTAGATGCCCCGGTTGGGATAAAGAAACTAATTACTCTCGATCAATCTCGCGATTGATTTTCTGATGCCCTCCTGTATGAAAAAAAGAGCACCTTTCCCGTTGGGGATCAATGCCCCCGTTGGGTTAAAAACTTGAATTACTTTCGATCAACCTTGCGGCTGATTTTTGACGGTCTTGCGACCGTCTGTAACTTCTTGCGAAGTCCGGTTGTCTTTCAGCAACCACTGGTTATTTTGACAGGCCATCTACCTGTATGTACCGATGCAATAAGCAAAGGCAACAATTCTGTTCTGGATCACATCAACTTCTTATGACGTACTCACATGCTCAAATGCGTCATAAAAAGTCACCCCAGTTAAGGGGTGAGTGAACTCTATACCACTTCCGCTGTTTCATCAATAGCGGTTTTTTCGTCTTTGTTCAAATCAAGCATGGCTTCGATTTCTCTCTGCCGTACTTTTAACTGCTCGAACCGATCAGCTTTATCAAACTGCTTCACGACTTCTAATTGAATATCCATCATGCGCTTCTCGTTTGTCGCAAAATACCCCTGTTCTTCCAGAAGGTATCTGTCCATATTGTTCAGTGTGTTTTCAAGTACACGCATACAGCCTGGCGATGAATCTGCCGGGCCGCAACTATACTCAGCACCGCCCAATATGACCAATTGCGATCCTATAAATGACGTTTTAACAGCAACGTCAAAACCGGCAAACTTACCGACTGGCTGAAGGCCGGAAGTATGAGTTTTCGTCAACATTTTGAACAATACCTTACCGGCCTCGATGCGATTTGAATAACGTCCTCCTGCTATTTCAATCAGGAATTTGTCCCCAGATACATTTTGGCGCAATTTTGCATCGTTCTCCATGCTGCCGATGCGACTTTGGATATTTTGAATACGCGCTGGCAGTGTCGCCAACTCCTGCTTGTTCCGCCATTGCTGCTGATCCCATTGGGATTTAAGCACCGATAGTTTTGCAAGCTCCGTATCCACGCCGGCTTTTTCAAGCACCAGAGGGTTGCCTGATGCAAGGGCTTTCACCTCTGCATACGACAACGCGGCCAATTCAACATCTTCCGCACAACGCATTCCGGTATCGCCTTGCATGACTTGGGCAATAAAACGAGCCTTCGTCTCCAGGGTCTGCCATATATATGCGTCGAACGATTTTTGTGTGACATAGCGAAAGATACGCACGTTTTCGTTCAAGTTGCCTTGGCGAATAATACGTCCCTCTCTCTGCTCCACATCGCTAGGACGCCATGGCGCGTCAAGATGGTGCAAAGCACATAGCCTGAGTTGAATGTTCGTTCCTACACCCATTTTCTGTGTACTGCCCAACAGAATCCGGATACGGCCCTCACGCACAGCCTTGAACAGATCTTCCTTGGCGGAATCACTATCGTAGTCGTGAATAAAGGCAATTTCTTCAATAGGCACACCCCTCTCAACCAATTCCTGACGCATCGCCTGATATACACTGAAGCGTCCGTTTTCCAACGGCGTGGACAAGTCGCAAAACACGGCTTGCGTACCACGGAACAGCTTGGTTTCATCCCATATGTCAAATACATTTGCGACACAGTGACTAACCTTGCCATCCACCACTACAGCTTGTGGATCAATCAGACGCATATCCAATGCTGCCTTGCGTCCATCCCCAGTGACAGACAGCATATTGTCTACTGAGGGCGGCACGCGGCCATTCTTGATTGCTTCTGCACGATCCACGAGGGTTTGCACAAAGGCTACCAAATCTTCCGTTGGTTTGATTGTTACTGTAACTTTGTTTGCAACGGGTACAGGCAACTTCAGCATGTCCGCCGTGCGAATATCAGCTACCTCGCCAAAAATCTGCATCAGCTCGGGCAAGTTAATAAACTTCGCAAAACGGGTGTGCATCCGATACCCCTTCCCATCGGGCGACAATTCAAGAGCCGTTACCGACTCACCAAAATTGCCCGCCCAACTGTCAAACATGCCTACCTGATAAAGCTCCAACGTTTTAGGCTGCAAGTACCGCTGCATTACCCACATTTCGGCCATGCTGTTACTTACGGGGGTGCCTGTTGCAAATACCACCCCTGCCTTGTCATTGTGTTTCGACATGATGTGACGTGTCTTAACATGCATGTCGAACGCTCGCTCCGAATTACTGTTAGGCAATCCGGCCACCCGCGTCATCTTGCTAAAGCGCCAAAGATTCTTGAACACTTGTGCTTCGTCGACGAAAAGCCAATCAACACCTAATTGCTCGAAAGACAAAACATCATCTTTCTTGTTGGCGCCGCTCAGCTTTGCCAACTTTGCTTCCCAGGCCTTCTTAGCGCGTGCAAGCTCTTTTACTATCTTATTGCCACGATCTGTTCTTTCCCCACGCATGGCGTCTTCAATTTGATCGATTTCGTTCTGGATATATTCCTTCATGTAGTCATCGCTCATTTTTATTCGCTCGAAACTTGCGTGGGTAACCAACACACCATCCCAATTGCCGGTAGCAATACGAGACAGCAGTTGCCGGCGCTTATCCCCTTGAAGATCATCTTTCGACGCTATCAGGAGGTTGGCACCGGGATACGCTCTCATGAACTCGGCAGCAAACTGGTGAAGCATGTGATTCGGCACCACATACATCGGTTTACTGGCCTTACCCAAGCGGCGTAGCTCCATACCACTACAAATTGTAGTAAGTGTTTTGCCACTGCCTACGACGTGTGCAAGCAAACAATTTAATTGG
>CAIQPV010000280.1 GCA_903873725.1 uncultured Nitrosomonadales bacterium | reverse complement strand
TTGACGCGAACGGTGATATCGATCTCTCCCTGTTCGGTAAACTTGACCGCATTGTTGCTGTAGTTGATAAAAATCTGTCCCAGCCGCAGCGGATCACCGATCAGGTTGGATGGTACGCGTTTGTCTATGTCGAAAATCAGTTCGAGCCCCTTGGCAGATGTTTTCTCGGCGATCAGATTGGCTACCGTATCGAGCACTTTCTCCAGCTCGAATTCAGTTTGTTCTATGGAAAGCTTTCCAGCTTCGATTTTGGAGATATCGAGAATATCGTTGATGATGCCAAGCAGATGCTGGCCAGAGCCTTTGATTTTCTTTATATAGTCGCGCTGACGCGGCGTCAGTTCGGTCTTCAGTGCCAGGTAGGACATACCGATGATGGCATTCATCGGCGTGCGAATCTCGTGGCTCATATTGGAGAGAAAGTCCGATTTGGCCAGGTTGGCTTTTTCCGCAATAGATCGTGATATCTCCAACTCGACATTCTTTCCCTGCAAAACTTGATCCATGCGCTTGCGTTCGGTAATGTCGCGCGCAGCGGCGAACACGCCTTGCAGCTTTCTGTCCCGATCATAGAAGGTAGTCGCGTTGTAGGACACCGCCGTTTCCTTGCCGTCTCTGGCATGCACTGTGATCTCATAATCTGTGACGTTCATTTCGCTCAGTACCAACCTGATGCCCGCCTCTGCACGTTCCGTATTGGTGAAATAATTCTTGAACGGCGAGCCGATCAACTCGTCACGCGTACACCCGGTGAGCGATTCTGTCTCCTTGTTGACGTCGGTGATAATGCCGGACGGATCGGTTGTCAGGATTGCGTCAATGTTGGCTTCGATGAGAGAGCGCGTATAGAACTGCTGGTCGCGCAAGCTCTGATCGAAAATTATCTGCGCTGACTCGGCCTGCTTGCGCGCAGTAATGTCTTGAACTATGCTGAAATGACGCGGATGTGCGGTATCGTTTGAATTCAACTTTATCACCGTCGTGTCGACCCAGACGACCTCGCCATCGGGATAAAGATAGCGCTTTTCCATCTGAAATTTGTCAATTTTTCCAGTATTTAGCAAGATCATCTTTTCAATATCTGCCTGCACATCGTCGGGATGGGTGATTTGCATCCAATCAATGTTCGACATCTCCTGCGTAGACCGGCCTGCAATATCGGCGAATTTTTGATTGAACTCGCAAATATGCCCGCTTAACGAATCAATCACGGCAATGCCAATGGGCGCCTGCATGAACATGGTTCTAAAGCGCTCTTCGCTTGTACGGAGAACCTCATCAGCCTGATGGCGAGTAGTGATGTCCTGTATTACCCCTGCTATACGCAACACCGCTCCCTCGCTGTTGCGCTGGGGCTCACCGGCCCCCCAAATCCATCGCAATTCACCATCCCCCCGACGCATACGACATTGAAAAATCCATGCCGTCTGAGTCGCAATGGCTGCACGGAATTGCCGGTTCACTTCGTCACGATCCACGGGAAGAATATGCTCAAGGAAAATATCATAGGACCAGGGTAGGTGAGCGTCATACCCGAAAATTTGGTCAAGCTCCGGCGTGCGATGCGCAGTGTGATCCGCCAGATTGACGTCCCATGCACCTGTATGAGTCATTTGCAGGGCGTAGCCGGCGCGGCTCTCACTATCCAGCAACGCCTGCTGCGTTGCATTCTCATCGCTAATATCGCGAAACACCAGCACTGCACCGGCAACATGCCCGTCGCGGTCGCGTATCGGCGCGCAACTGTCGGCGATGTCGTACTCGCTCCCATCGCGTGAAATTAATAGGGTGTGGTTGGCTAAATCCTGTGTCACTCCATGATCCAGTGTTTCTATTAACGGAATCGTGGCGGGTTGACGCGTACTTTGGTTGATGATGTTAAAAATTTCGCCTATCTGGCGGCCCGTGGCTTGAGCGGCAGTCCAACCCGTGAGTTTTTCTGCAACAGGATTCAGGAGTGTCACGCGCGCCAGTGCATCGGTGGCGATCACGGCATCGCCGATTGAATTTAGTGTTACTGAAAGATTTTCTTCACCGGCTCTTAGAGCGATTGTCCGCTCCCGCGCAATAGCCATCAACCATATCAACAATGCCATAAAAACACTTGCCGTAATGCCGGCCAAACGTATTACGCCAACGAGTTTAATATTATTGTCAGTCTCAAATGAAGGGAGAGAGCTTAGCGTGATTGTCCACGGATGGCCGATTACTTCAATGAGCCTTGTGCTGCTAAATATCGCTGTTTCAGCTTGTTGCCCGCGTGGCTCTGAATCGGTGCCGTAGATGAGCCTGTCCATCGAAACAGTTTCACCATCAAAAATATGAATGTCTATCTTGTCGAATTTTTCCCCAAGAACATCAACCATCAGATTGTTCATGCGAAACGGCGCCAACACCCAGCCAACGATATTTTCTCTTCGCTGTTCAAGGGTTTCCAGAATGGCCGCATTGCGATAGATGGGAAGAAAAACAATAAAACCCGCCTGCACCATCGGCTCTGCTTCCTGCCTCAGCCTGACCGTGCCTGACATAACGGCATGATTTGTGTCACGGGCTTGTTGCATGGCCAAGCGACGCGTGGGCTCTGAGTACACATCAAAGCCGAATGCGCGCTGGTTGAGCGTATTCATCGGTTCCAGAAATTCCACAGGCGCGTAGAAATCACGCTCTCCAGCGGGCAAGATTGTGTAACCGGGAAATCCCTGCTGTTGAATGTCGAGAATATGTTTTGCTTTTTGCTGCGGCAAAATAATCGGTGAAAATTCGACGGCTTGAATACTCGGGTAATTGCTTTCCAGTTGCAGATTTGCAACATAGCGGTGAAATTCATTTCGACTCACCTTATCCGATACGATAAACAGACCGCTGACACCTCGAAGGATTTGTTCGTGCGCTGCCAAGCGCTGCTTGATACGCGTGGTGATATCACGCACCTGGGCATCAAATAGGGTTTGGTGATCCCGGCGCTCATCGTTAAGTGCGATCTGCTGTACAACAAAAGTTAAC
>CAIQPV010000279.1 GCA_903873725.1 uncultured Nitrosomonadales bacterium | reverse complement strand
CGTCAGTTCGATCCTGATCACCTCCACCATTTGTAGCTATTGCACAGTCTCGGACGAAAGTGCTCATAGGAACAATTCTCGTGAGTTCAGTCCACATTTTACAGGCCAGCCAAAGGGGGCTACGGTTTCTGGATACTCAGGAAAAACTTGCGTAACTCTTCGAGTTCCAGGGATTGCTGCTGCACATCCTTGTGCAGAAATGAGTTCTCAAATAGCAGTGACTCTTGCATGAACTTGATCTTGAGATGAGATCTTACGCGGGCTACAACAAGGGGTGGGCTGACCGGCTTATGAATAAAGTCCGCTGCGCCTAAAGCGAATCCACGTTCCTCGTCTTTGATTTCATTTTTTGCCGTAATAAAAATCACCGGAACATGTGTAGTTGAAGGGTCTTCTTTTAAACGGAGACACACCTCGAATCCGTCCATATCCGGCATCATTATATCGAGCAGTATTAAATCGGGCGGACTGGCAAAAGCGGAGTTAAGTGCCTCCTCGCCACTGCGGGCTGTTCGTATTGTGTATTCCTTCTCCAAAATCCTTGTCAACAAAATCACATTGAGCGGTGTGTCGTCAACAACAAGAATTGCTGGACGTTCAAGTGTTTCCATCGTTATATTTCCTAACATATTTACAAATTAATCAAGTTTCAACTTTTACGCTGCCAATTCATCGTAGTGCAGGCGCTATCTAAGTTCCTTTTTATTGTTTTCTGTTTACCGGTTTGTCGAGTTTGGATATTGCCGCCATGAAGCGTGGCGCAAGGTTGGGCTGGGTTTCAAAACGGTCAAATGCACCGGACATCAATTTGTCCAACAGGTCGAGCCGGTCGATCAACGCCGGGTGGGTCTTGAACATCAATGCCAAGCCGGAATCCTGCGGATTGATTCCCTGCAATGTCTGCAATATCGCCGGCAGACCATATGGATCATAGCCGCCTCGTGCTGCGATGACTACACCCATACGGTCTGCTTCAAACTCGTCATTTTTATCTAGGCCGCGCGTATAAACTTCCGTTCCGGCACTGACCAGTTTGGTCAACGCCGGGTTGGCACCCTTCTGCTGTAGTGCTTGACCAGCAAACTCAGACATTAATTCAGTACGCGCGCCTTTCTTGATTGCCTGCAGGTGATGTTTCATCAGAACATGCGAAATTTCATGCGCCAGCACGCCCGCCAGTTCTGCTTCGCTTTTCATGCGTTCGAGCAAGCCCTTGGTAATAAATATGCGGCCGCCGGGTACGGCGAACGCGTTGATATCGTTATCATCCAGTACGGCAAACTGCCATGGCAGATCGGGACGTTCCGTTTGCAAGGCGAGCCAGCGGCCAACGTTATTTACGTATTTCTGTACGCGCTGATCCTTTAACAAAGGGGCCGCCCCCAGAAAATTACTGGCAATGCCGTTACCCAATTCAATTTCCTGTGGTTCGCTAATGTCGGTTGTCGCCTTCTGCACCTTCTGTACAGTTTTCAATGCATCGCCCAAATTCAAATTGCCGAAATCAAATGCGGTAGCCGGTGCGGTCAATCCCAATAACGCGAGCAGTAAGATTATAGCTTTCATCTCAGTTTCCTCCTTTGCCGGATGGCGGCAGATAATCAATTTGCTGGCTCTTCAGCTTGCCTGCCTTGGCAAAACCGCTGGCCGCCTCTTTGCTTACCGCGTAGCCATTCATAGTTTCCAGTGCCTGCGGATTCGGGCGCGCATTCTTCAGGTTCTCTTCGGACAATCCGCGCACACCGGTAGTTACCGTGCTGCCGCTGTTTCCCGTAGCGGCAACATTGAATAATGCTCCCAAGCCGCTATCGCCGGATTTAATTGGTGCATCTCCATTACCCAGGCGCAGGCTCAACATTTTCACCCATCCGGTAGTTCCGTCTGATTTGACCTGCATCCAGCTTGCCTGACGCGTAATAATCTCGACCTTGCCGTGTTCGGCAAGGCTGCGCAGGGTTGCAGCATCGGCAAAAGGCTTGGCTTTCAGCTCAGTCGCACGCACGGTGTAAGCAATTTCTCCTGCCTGTGTCGCTATCGGGGACAGCAGGCAGGCCACCACACAGAGGGTAAATATTGGCTTCATAATGTTTCCTTATATTGGGGCAATTTTTATTTCCGGGGCAAACAGCTCCACTTCCTGATCCCTGCCTTTGACTTTATACGAGCCAAACAACTTGAATTCAAAGGAGTTGCAGCAGAGTTGCATGGTGTCACTGGAAACCAGGATGCGCGAAACACCCTTAGTCAACCCTTCTATGCGGCTGGCAAGATTTACCGTGTCGCCGATGGCGGTATATTCGCGCCGCTGATCGGAGCCGATCAAGCCAACCACGGCTGGACCGGAATGGATGCCGATTCCCACGTCAAAATCGGCATCCTGTTCTCCCAACTCGTGCTTGAAGCGTTGCAGCACTTCGGCCATTTCCAGCGCTGCCGCCACCGCATGTTGCGCATGTTCAGCATCGTCCAGCGGCGCGCCCCAGAAGGCCATGATGCAATCCCCGATGAATTTGTCCAGCGAACCGCCATGGCGAAAGACCACCTCCACCTGCAAGGTGAAATAACGGTTCAGCAAGGTTACGATTTCCTGCGGTGTGCGTTTTTCGCACAAGGTGGTGAAACCGCGTATATCCGAGAACAGCACCGAAACTTCGCGGCTTTCGCCACCCCGGCTTAAACCGCCATGCGAGACCAGTTCCTGCACCACGTGCGGATTGACGAAACGGCTGAACATTAGCACAGCTTGTTCGCGTGAGCGTCGTTCGCGCAGATATTCCTGTAAAGTGCAGATAAAGTAATAGCCCCAGCCCAACAGCAATGGCGACAGCACCGGCAATAAATATAGCCGGCCTACCGCCACATAGCTCGCACCCAGCGCCAGCAGGGTCAGCGCCGATAATGCCCAGCCGACCTTATAAACATTGGCGCCGCGCCGGAATGTTGCATACAGCAGCGCCAGCAGTGCAAAGGTGAACGCCGGTGCGAACCAGCCGGGCGCTAGGTGCATCATGCGCTGGTTCTTGAGGTTGTCCATGGCAGTCGCCAGAATCTCGACGCCGGGATAAAGGCTGGATATCGGCGTAACGCGCAAATCGTACATGCCTGTTGCCGCTGTGCCGATAATCACGATTTTTCCGCTGAGCTCATCCTGTGGGCGTTGCGGATGTTCGCGGTTGAAATCTTCATACAGGTCAACATAGGAAATGTGCCGGAAAGCATTTACCGCTCCACGCCATGACAATATGGTGTCGGGCTGGCTTGGCACCGCATAACCCAGATCTGCTGCCACCCGTGCGGGCAGTGAGGGAATCAGCCAGCCATGCGCCAGGGTGTAAAGCTGGTAGCGCCGTCCAACGCCATCGCGATCCTCTTCGTAATTGATGGTGCCGGTGCGCCAGTAGCGCGGATCTATCGCCAGCGGCGGTAGCAGCGCGATATGCGCATCCTGCTCGGCTTTTTCGGTTGCCTGGAGGCCCAGCATGGGAGCAACCTTTGCCAGTGGGGCACCTGATGCATCCTGTGCCGGATCGCGCCGCACTAACGGGAAATAAACTTTACTGTCTACCGCCAGTGCCTCGTTGAACAGGTGGTCACTTTCTGGCCGGTACTGGTCACGCTCGACGAACATGAAGTCAAACACAATGGCGGCCGGATGCTGTCTGGCAATTCCGCGCACCAATTCGCCATGTAACGAACGCGGCCATGGCCAGTTGCCCGCCACATCCTGCATCCGCGCCAGACTGGGATCATCAATGTCAACGATGACGATCTGAGGGTCGGGCTGCAAGTTATGAGCCTGCTGGCGGATAAATAAATCGGTCAAACGGTTTTCAAATGGCTGCAAACCATGCAGCCAAGCCATTTCGATGACCGCCGACAGCAGAAACAGCACAGTAACTTGCAACAAGGTGTTGTTTGAATTGTTCATGCGTCCATGCCATTTGACACTAAAAAACACCCTTGCATTATTTGAAAATCCCTCCAAAGATCAGGTTTGAGTGTCTGCACTTTGGCAAGCTCCTAAGCGGTATGTTTCTTTTTTGTTTCGGCCATGATGTTGCTTGATATTTATTTGTTGTTAGAGCCAATCCGACTGTTATTTGCAGAGATAGGGTCAAATCTGTGCCTCAACCAATATGAAATGAGTCTGGGGAGTTTGATACAACGGGTAGTACATTATCAGCAAATGACCATGCTAACAATATAAGATTAATAGTGAGTGAGTATGAGTATCCGGTACTGGCACATGGCCGAACTTGGCAAATATCCGCTTCCGAGCGGAGAAAATTATAGTCTGGAGATGGACTGGGGGGTTTTCTTTTGGTGTGTAAGTCGAGTATGTGTGATTAGCTACCGAAAAGTATGACGGATACTATAAAAGCAATCAGTGCGAGAAAAAACTGGTTATCAGATATAACCCTTTTTAATCTCCTTGGTAATACAAGTTGCTGTGCGTTCATGCTGGCCTCCATGGATTCACAGTTGAATTATGCGAGGAGAGGCAAGGTGGGCAAATAAGAAGATGGCTATTTCTTTTGTAGTAAAAAGTCCTATTAATTGCCTTATTGGGATTCT
Source organism: uncultured Nitrosomonadales bacterium (assembly GCA_903873725.1). Classification (GTDB taxonomy): domain Bacteria; phylum Pseudomonadota; class Gammaproteobacteria; order Burkholderiales; family Gallionellaceae; genus CAIQPV01. Next base: position 2,822 of record CAIQPV010000279.1, on the reverse strand, counting down.
ACCTGGCTCCCGGAGAGAGCCAGCGGCCTTGCCGCAATTTTTGGCTATTGCGCGGGACACTTTCCTCGCGCCGTTGAAGGCGCGCGATTTCAGCCAGCACATCTTCGAGTTTGGTTTCCATCTCAAGGTCTGCATCCGCAAGATTGATATCGTCATCGTTGGTGATGCCGATTTTGGACTGGATGGCACGGAGCATTTGCAACACCCTGGTCAGCTCATGTTCGGTGAGCAGACCGGTCTGTAAACCCAAGTCGGTTAGGCGCTCCGCTTCTTTGCCCAGAAGGTTTTGGCTGATGAGCACAAATGTTGTCAGGAAAATTGCTTCGAGTGACACCACCATCGTCAGGAGTCCGTATGGAAACGGGTCGAAGGGTGGGATGCCTGTAAGCCCTGTATTTAGAAGAATCCAAACAAAAAACCAAACGACATGCACATAAAAGAAAATCATGCTGCCCGAAAAGGCGGTCATACCATTGGCAATACGGACTTGCAAACCTTGCTCAAGGGCTGCAGTCTGGCGGATTTGGATAATCTTGCGAATATTGCGCTGAATGACGTTTGACAGGGCCGGATTATCTTCTTTGTGATCTGCAATTTCCTTTTGCAATAAACGCACTTCCAGCATGTTATGGACTCGCGTCAGCACCTCGATCAGTTCAAACGGCTTGCTGACAAAATCTTTCGCGCCGACTTGCAGCGCGCGCAGCTTGTGGCTTGGTTCTGCGGTGATGACAAGCACGGGAGGGTAGTCATCTGTTCCCGTTTCCTTCAGGTTTTCCATTACCTGGAATCCATCCATGCCGGGCATCTGGATATCAAGCAGGATCAAGTCATAGCGATTATCCCGATTAAGCTCGCTGACTTTGTGCGGGTTATTCGTGGATGCAATACGCGTGTAACCGGCGGCACGCAACATCCGCTCGATCAAAAGGATGTTTGCTTCCTGATCGTCGACGATCAGGATTTTTCCATGAAGAATATCGGAAGAACTTATCATGATAACCGTATTGTTTTACTCGTTCGTATTGGATATTTCCCCTGCAAATTCAAACGCCGTATCCAGCGCCTCCATCAGTTCACTGACCTTGATAGGCTTGGTTATATAGCGGAAGAATCCGGCTTTCAGACCTCTCTCAACGTCAAGTGGCATGGCATTTGCGCTGACGGCAATAACCGGGATGTGCGCAGTATCCGGATCCGAGCGCAGGATTTTCATGGCTTCGAAGCCGCTGATTCCGGGCAAATTGATATCCATCATGATTACATCCGGTTGGGATGCGTGCGCAATCTCGATACCGGTTTTCCCGTTCACGGCGGTCAGCAGGCTAATATCTGGATGACGCGCGATAATTTGTTCGACCAGTTTCATGTTTGCCGGGTTATCTTCTACATAGAGCACCGTGTGTAGTCGCTCTCCGCGAGGCACATGTGTTTGAGCCAATATCACTGCCTCGGCTCCTTTTGCGGAGAGGTTTGGCCCGTCAACCGAAATGAGCTCGAACCAAAACACGCTTCCTACCCCGACGGTACTTTCCACGCCGATAGTGCCTCCCATCAGCTCGACCAGTCGCTTTGCCACCACGAGGCCGATGCCGGTGCCTTCCTCGCCCCCAGCCTCCTGTCCGAGACGATTGAACGGCTGAAAAAGTTGTTCAAGTTGTTCCGGATACAGCCCCGCACCGGTGTCCATGATGTTCACGCGTATACGTTCCGGGGTGGTTGATGTGCATTTCACTTCGACCGTTCCATGTTTGATGTTGTATTTGATCGCGTTGGAAAGCAGGTTGATCAGTATCTGTTTCAACCGGGTACGATCGGCACGAACAAAGGATGTAATGTCGAACTCTGGAAAGTTCAGTCTGATGTCACGCTGTTGTGCCTGCTGTTCGACCATGCCCTGGCATTCGAGCATGACCTCGACAAGTGATACCGGCTCTTCCGACAGCGGTACCTGCCTGGACTCAACCTTGGCGAGGTCGAGAATCTCGTTGATCAATTTCAATAAATGCCATCCTGCCTGGAGAATTTGGGCTATGCTTTCCTTCTGGGATGGAGTTGCGGGTGGGGAGTCTGACTCCATCAGTTGTGCGAAGCCGAGAATGGCATTAAGCGGGCTGCGCAGCTCATGACTCATGCTGGAAAGGAAATCCGATTTGGCGAGGTTGGCTTTTTCTGCCACGAACTTGGCGCTCTCAAGCTCGACGTTCTTTTCCTGTAGCACCATATCCAGGCGTTTGCGTTCGGTGACGTCACGTGCTGCGGCGAATACGCCCTGCAGCCGCCTGTCCCGGTCATAGAAAGTCATTGCGTTGTAGGAAACCACGGTTTCCTTACCGTCTCTGGCGCGCGCGGTAAGTTCGTAGTTGGAGACTTTCTTCTCGCTCAGCACTGCCTTGATACTTGCCTCGGCCCGCTCCGGATCGGTGAAATAATTTTTGAATGGCGCACCGATCAACTCGTCGCGAGTGCAACCGGTGAGCGCTTCCATTTGCTTGTTGACGTCGGTAATGATGCCTGAGGGATCGGTGGTCATGATCGCATCCATGTTGGATTCGATGAGAGAGCGTGTGTAAAACTGCTGGTCGCGCAACCGTTGGTCGAGTATTTTTTGTTCTGCTTCGACCTGCTTGCGCGCGGTGTTGTCCGTACCGATCAGCAGGTAACCGATGATTCCACCTTGAGCATCGCGCAGTGCCGTGACCGACACCACCGCCGGGAAGCGGCTACCGTCCTTGCGGATATAGGTCAGCTCGTAAATATCCTCGATGCCGCGCGAAGCCTTGAACACCAGCGCCTCGAAACCCGGGGTAATCGGTGTGCCG
>CAIQPV010000278.1 GCA_903873725.1 uncultured Nitrosomonadales bacterium | reverse complement strand
TCTATCTTCGCCCTGAATGAATCGCTTCATCTGTTTTTCTCCAACGTGTTCACCAATACATCCATTAACGCATGACGGGACATTTGGTGTACATCGGATACTACGTTTTCACACAATCTGGGCCAGCAGCGAATGACGCAAAGTGGCCGACTGCAGTCCGATCAGCATTCTACTTCCCAGAGGTCGTTGTACAGCTGGGAAGAAACGTTGAAAATTTTGATCTTATCCTATCACCACATCACCCTTACTATCCAGGCGGCTTATTTGACAGCGCGCGCGGCTGTTTCGATTATTCGGGCAACGGCACGGGGGTGGGAAATATGTATGAAATGGCTCCCCTTGAGGACGGTCACCTTCGACCCCGCGCGGTTGGCCATTTGCCGAGCGATCGCTGGGTCAAGTACACGATCCTCGGTGGCAATGATCACATAGCTCGGCTTATCGCGCCAAGCGGCAACGGTCAGCTTGGTGCTGAAGGCAGCACCCAATATTGGCATTTGCGAGCGCGCCATGAATTCGGCCGTCGCCTTGGGCAGATCGGCGCCAACGTCGGAAAACTTCGCCGGATCGATAAAGACGAACCCGTCTTTAGTCGGCCTCAAATCGCTGCTTGCCTGCTTGTTCGGCGGGGCCACGTCAGCGCTAGTCTCTCCGACATCGGGTTGGAGCGCAGCAACATAGACCAGCGCCTTCACCTTGGGGTCGCTGCCGGCAACGGTGATGATCGATCCGCCATAGCTGTTACCGACGAGGATGACCGGGCCGTCCTGCTGGTCGAGTACGCGCTTGGTCGCGGCTACGTCCTCTTCGAGCCCGGTCAGCGGCGGCTGCACGATGCTGACGCGATAGCCGTCCCTCGTGAGCACGTCATAAACGCCCCGCCAGCTCGAACCGTCAATGAGTGCGCCGTGAACAAGGACGATGTTCATAGCCACCGTTGGCGAAGGCGCTGACTGTGCATTTGCGCTGGTAGCGATAACAAATACCGCTATCAATCCAAGTAATCTTTGAACCGTCGTCATAACTATCTCCTATCTTGATGCAGCGTAGTTGGCCACACGTCTTTCTTGTCGTTTATTTTTTACTTGTATTTTCACGTACCCGATAAGAAACGATTTCCCTCACTAGTTCATAAGGTATTGGTTTATCAAGTGGAAACTGGATTGTGCCTTTCGATATTTTGTATTCGGTCAGTTTATCTTGAAATTCACTGATGCCACTTGAGGTCGGATAAAACCCGATGTGATTTTTATACGCCGCGAAATGCACGAGGTTTCCGTTCAAGTAGAAGGTTGGAATTTTGTAGCTGATTTTTTCAGTAGCATTTGGCGCGGCACTTTTAATAGCGATTTTTAAACTGTTAAGAATTATTTGAACCTCTTTCGAAAATAAGTTGATGTATTCGTCAATGGATTCAGGTGATGTTGATACGGATTTCATGTTTTGCTATCTAACTTTTAGACGTTGCATCTTATTCAACCATAGCGTCATGGAAGCAGTCGCTAACTGTTTTGAATCGCATGAGCCCACCTATCAAGATTTTGCTCGTTAGCAGGTTCAACAATATGACGAATTGCGCTTGCAAGGGAGGAATCGGCAAAAACCTGTTCCCAATCGACCAGAGTTCCGACATCACATTCATGCAAAGTAATAGAAAAATCGAATTGCGGCTGAGACAGATGCTTAATAACAATCTTTTCATTCTCGATGATTCTAGTAAAAACACATTCGTTCGGATACGTTTTCCCATCAGGACCATGCATAGTGAAGTTCCAATTCCCACCTTGTTTGAAGTCAAATAGTTGGAAAGTGTTCGAAAACCCATTTGGCCCCCACCACTTTGCAAGTCGAGACGGTTCAGAAAAGGCGGCAAACACAACGTGTGGTTTTGCGGGAAGTTGGCGTGAAGTTTGGAACGTAGTCATAAATCTCCCCTTTTGTTCACCTAACAGTTTCAGTTATGTAGGAGGGTTACATTGCTCGTCTATAGCTTCTTAACGTATGCAATTAGTTGATCTAGCGCGATTCCCCAACCTTGCTCAAAGCCCATTGCTGCATGTTGTTTACATCCTGCCTCATCCGCATGTCGTGCAATAGCGGTATAACGTGTTTTTTTGTCGAGAGACTCTAAATGGACAGACGCTGTGAACTTGAAGTCTACAGCCGATTCAGGTTGAGCAATGCCCGCGATGGGGCGAAAGCCTGGCAGCAACGCATTCGTCCATGTTAGGCGCTCATTTTCAATCACCTCAAGGTAACAACCATTATTTGGGAAAGTCTGCCCTTCAGGAGATTGCATTACGGTGCGAAACAAGCCACCGGGTTGTAAGTCTATTTCACATGCTATTGTCTTCCACGGTAAAGGGCAGAACCAAGGCATTAGATGTTGTGGTTGAGTCCATGCTTTCCAGATGAGTTCTTTCGGTAAATCAACTATTCGATCGAATGTAAGGTCAAGTTTAGTGTCAAATATATTTGTTGTAGAACTGTTCATTGGGTTATCTCCTTTCGGTAAGAGAGAAAATTCATTTCCTGGGCTAATTGTCACAGAACGGCATATAGGCATTCACAATAGCTTGCCACAAAGCGGACCTACATGGAAGACGGCCCCATGGCCGAACTGAGTCCGTTTATTAAGGGCTCATCAATTGACCGTTCTTTATCAGGAAGCCGTCATTCATTCTGGCACAAACACGGCTGGACTGATATCAAAGAATTTGCCCAATTTGCCCGCCAAGGTTGCACTGATCTTCCGTTTACCTGAAAGGATTACTTTATCGATATCCAGTTAGCTGGGCAAGCTCCTTCTTAACTGCCGAGCAGTTGGAGTACAAGCATGAAATTGATTATTGCTATATACTACCGCCATATACACTTTCCTAGTGGAGGGTTTTATGGCTACCAGCACCGTTTTTATTAATAACCGCACTCAAGCGGTACGACTTCCTGCCGAGTTACGCTTGCCTGATGATGTGAAGCGCGTGGATGTTCGTGCCCGGGGAAATGAACGGATTATTGCTCCGCTGGGGCAGTCTTGGGATAGCTTTTTTCTGGATGGGATAACCGTGTCGGACGACTTTATGGGCGAACGTGCACCGCAGCATCAAGCGGATCGTGAAGCGCTCTGATGCTGCGATATTTGCTGGACACCAATATCGTCATTTACGTGATAAAACGTCGCCCGGTTGAAGTGCTTGACGTATTCAATAAACAAGCGAACCGGATGGCCATCTCCACCATTACTTTGGCGGAACTGATGCATGGCTCGGAAAAAAGCAGCCGGCCTGCGGAAAACCTTGCCGCTGTTGAAGATTTCTGTTGCCGGCTGGAGGTTTTACCCTATACGCCAAAGGCTGCACAGCACTACGGATCAATTCGCAGCGTGCTTGAAAAAGTTGGGCAGCCGATTGTTACCAACGACTTACATATTGCAGCTCACGCCCGCAGCGAGGGGTTGATCTTGGTTAGCAACAACATGAAAGAATTCACCAAAGTGCCCGCATTGCAGCTTGAAAATTGGATAGCGACAGTCTGATGCGTACTGTTGATGTCATCATCGTTGGTGCGAGCCTGTCATCTGCCGCAGCCGCTAAACGACTGGTGGACGCCGGCCTGGAAACCGTTGTTCTGGAACGTTCCCGGCTTCCGCGCCACAAGATTTGCAGCGGCATACTTTCACCGCGCGGCCATCGTTTTTTGCTGGAGAACTTCGGCCCGTTACCTGCGGAAGTGTTGCATCAACCGACCTCATGCCGTGGTGTGACTTTCCACTTTCCCAGCATGGTGTCGATGCCGATGGATTTCTTTGGCGGCCCCACACCGCATCTGCACCGCAAATTTTCCGACTACTGGGCAATTCAGCGCAGCGGGGCGGAAGTTCACGATCAGACTTCCTTTGTTGGATTGCATGACCACGGCGATCATGTGATGGTGCAGGCGAAGAGGAACGGTGAGCCGGTCGAATATAGGGCACGCCAGGTGATCGGGGCGGATGGCCCGAGTTCGCCGGTGGTGCGTGCGGTTTATCCGGAATACCAGAAGTCGATTCCGTGGTTTTTTGTCGGGCAGAAGTTTCACGAGATCATCGAGTGCCCTTTGGATGAACAATATTTTCATTTCTGGTTTCATCCAAAGCTGGGACACTATACCTGGAGTCATGCACGCGACGGAAGGCAGATTGTTGGCGTAGGTTTCAAGCGTGGAGACAATTTCGCCGGCAAGCATGCCAACGTGGTGAATTACCTGGCGGAAAAGCACGGTGTTCGACTCCATCCGCACACCGAAGACGAGGGATGCGGCGAGAACTTCGGGCCATCGCTGATCAACCGTTACGTATTTGGAAAAGGTAATGTATTGATCACCGGGCAGGCGGCGGGTTTCCTCAACATGATAGGGGAGGGCATGAGTTGCGCACTTCACTCCGGTGCAATTTGCGGCGAAGCCGTGGTGGAAGCCCGGTTGCACAACCGCCCGATGCAGGAAATGTACCGCAAGATGATTGCTTCTGAAGTGCAGCGCACCACAGATCAGTGGAATCCGCTCAAGATCGCCTTCGCCCGTCCGCATGAGGCAGATTTCCCTGCTGCGTTGATGGCGCTGAGCCGGCGTGACCGCGTAAAAGTGTTGCGGGACATGTGGCGTTTCGTCGTGCTGTATAAGGAATTCAAGTGGGGACGTCAGATCATGCGGGCTGCCATGCAGCGTTCACTGTTCGGCAGTTATTCCGGGAAGCTCTGGCAATAGCCTACTTCTTTTTGAGGGGCTCGGACAACGTGAACATTTCCTCGACGTTGGTATGCCCCATGCGTTTGTGTATCACCGCCGTCGCGAAGTGTCCGATGAGATAGGCCCACATAAGCAGAGCAATAATGCCATGGATGTGGTGGGATGTTTCGCCCAATTGGCTCATGTGGCCGGTTTTGGACAGGTTGAAAAAGATCACCGTGCCTGTTGCAGCCATCGCGGTCGCGGCCAGTAGCCCCAGACCATGCACCGCACCAGCCAATGCGTTGCTGACGTCCGGATCGGGTAGTTTAAAACCGATGGCTTCCCTGGCTTCAGTGATCACCTGGGTCATGCGATCCTTTGAAAACCACGGGAAAAGGTGCCCCAAGCCCCCCTGTACGTGCCCAGACAGCGACCATGTCCAATGCAGAACGAGAAGAACAAGGAGTAACAGGCCGATTTTTTCATGAACCTCGAATAGTTGGAGAGGCAATCCTGATGCCATTACTTCATCTTTATCGTCGGGAGCTTCCATGAACAGGCTAAGCCCAAGCTGAGCGGTCACCCCCAAGGCGATACCGGCATGTAGCCAGCGTGTCATGCGGTCATATCTCATGTGATGGCGATCACCTGGCAACTTGTTTTTCCCTGATTTCATCCAGCGTTTTACAGTCTATACACAAAGTTGCAGTCGGACGCGCTTCGAGGCGGTTAAGCCCTATTTCCACGCCGCAGTTTTCGCAAAACCCATAATCGCCGCTGTCTATCTTGGCAAGCATTTCCTCGATCTTCTTGATCAGTTTGCGTTCACGGTCACGGTTGCGCAATTCAAGACTCACGTCAGATTCCTGGCTGGCGCGATCATTCGGATCGGCAAACACGGTGGCCTCATCCTGCATGGTATGCACCGTACGGTCTATGTCTTCGCTCAGACCAGATTTTATGTTGTTCAGGATCGCACGAAAATGATCCAGTTGCTGGGGATTCATATAAGCCTCCCCCTTCTTCGGTTTGTACGGGGGGACGGACTTGTTGGGTTGTGCTGACATTTAGTTCTCCAGTGTATTTCCAGAAATTACGGCAAACGAAAAATTGAAAACGCGCTTTAATACCAGAAACCCCTGTGCGTAGCAACTAAATTCATGGTACTGCCCGAAACAACAAGCAGTTGGAATCGGCTCATAAAACTGGAACGCCTTGCTTTTTTAACATTTCCACCAGCAGGATGAGGGGCAGGCCGACCAGGGCATTGGGGTCTTCCCCCTCCATCCGGCTGATAAGCGCAATGCCCAGTCCTTCGGATTTTGCGCTGCCTGCGCAGTGATAAGGTTGTTCTTTGCGCAGATAGCTTTCGATTTCCTCGTCGCTGAGTTCACGAAAGCTTACGCGGTTTTCTGCCACTTCGGTTTGTATTTCGCCGCTACGCGTGCTTAACAGGGTCAGCGCGGTATAAAACGTTACTGTCCTGCCACTCATTGCACGCAGTTGAAATACCGCGTTATTGTGGGTAAGAGGTTTGCCCATCTGCTGTCCGTCCAGCAGAGCGACCTGGTCCGAGCCTATAATCAGCGCATCCGGGTAACGGATCGCCACCGCCTGAGCTTTCTCTCGCGAGAGCCGCCATGAGGTTTGTTTGGCAGATTCTCCGGACAGCGGCGTTTCGTCCACATCTGGCGCGGCAGTTTGAAACGGAATTTGCAGGCGTTCCAGCAATTCGCGGCGGTAAATCGAAGTGGAGGCGAGGACAAGCGGCTGAGATTTCAAGAATATTCCTTCGTGGTTTCTTTGACAGTGATACCTGAAATATATATCATGCGCGCCTCATGTTTGCACGGCATTTCATTGATAGCTTGGACTTTGCCCATAACGGCAGGGAATTGCGCGGTATTGTGCCACTCACTGAAATGCCCAGATTGCAGGACATGCTGGCTACTCCTGATGGGAAAATCAGTTATTTTGTGCGCGGGTTGCCGGATAAAGACGGCAAGCCGATGCTTGAAGTTACAGTGGATGGCTTGTGCCAGTTGCGTTGCCAGCGTTGCTTGAATGGCTTCCCATATCCGCTGAAGTTGTTTTCACGTTTGATGCTGGCGCGGGCAGGTGAACTGAATGAGTTTTCAGTCGATGAAAACGATGAGGTTGACAGCATTGCCGCCGACAAGCATCTGGACGTGATGGATATGATTGAGGAAGAAATTCTGCTGAGCTTGCCGTTTGCACCTAAACACCCTCAAGGTGAATGTCATTCAGCAGTGAAAGAAATAAATGCTTTAGACAAGCGCCCCTTTGCCATCCATGAGGATCTGAAGTGCTGGTCTGGAACAAAGCGAAATTAGTTTTTTATTATTGGTTAGGAGTTATCATGGCTGTTCAACAGAATAAGAAGTCCTCATCCAAACGCGGCATGCACCGGGCACACGATTTTCTGACCGGTCCGTCTCTGGCTATAGAG
>CAIQPV010000277.1 GCA_903873725.1 uncultured Nitrosomonadales bacterium | reverse complement strand
CCCAATGCAGATAGCTTTTCGAGCAGACAATGCGTAAATGGCGCTTGTTGGCCGCGCTGATTTTCCGCAATATCGGGTCTGCCAAAGCTTTGGGATACAGCTTTTCGCAATCCGGCATCGTTGATATAAACCCAGTCTGCATGTTTGATTCCGATGCGCATGTTTTTATTGCCACCATTGATGCGCCCCTCCTCGCAAATAACATCCAAAAACGCCGAATAAGCCCATTCGATCTCTTCTGACATTTTTTCGCCATCATGTATAGGTCTGTCTATGGTCGCATCACCGGCAGCGCCAGCATTTTCATCCTGATTTTCTGATGGTGGTACGTCGCCCTCATCCAAGGACAATAGAGTGGCACTGACAACCGGCAAAGCAGCTTCGAAAGTTTCCGGCATACCTTCGTACATACTGTCTATCTCATTCTGTTGTAGTCCCTCCGCCTTGCCTGTAGCAACGTCAGAACGTATCAGCAGCTCAGCCAAAGCTCTTGTCCGGTCATCTGGCCAGAGCGGCAGGCGGGACAAGTGGTGGTAGTAGGAAATGCTCATCTTGATCGCGTCGCGGTCTTTTTTTGGTAGCTCCCAAAATTCCGGAAGCTTGATGAGCATAGCCCCGCTCACAAGGTCATGGTTTGGTCTTATCTCTTTTACCAAGCCGTTGGAAAGCAGCTTGTAGCACTCGACCTTTCCAAGATCATGCGCATACGCGCACAGCGCGACAAGCGGATCTTCCTGGTTGAATTTGTATGTGGGTTCAATCAAAGGGAAGAGTATCTTTCCAGTTTTGCCACGATGCCCCAGGTATGACCAGTTTTTTGATTTGATGAACATGGTGCGCAACACGTTTTCCGTGTGTTCTTGCAGTGACAAGCCACCGTGTCCACCTGCCACTGGTGATGCTGGCAATTTTTTGTTGGACTCGTATATTTCCATGAGCGCCACCATTAAATTTGCATGCAACGGATATTTTTCTCGGTAGCGGTTGAACCAGTCGCCCATATCATCCGGCAGGTTAGGTTCCTTGAGTCGGGTGCGTTTCGCCTGTTCACTGGTCGAAGGCAGATCGCCAAGGCTGCACACAAGCCCGCGAAAACAGGTTGGCGCCATGCTGATGGCAATATGCGCGCGCTTGTGCGCAGAAAAAATCAAATAGAAACCTATGCCCGATATGACGCCGATCAGACACCACGCTGCACTTTCATAAAGCGCATACGGAAGCTTGGGCCAACCATAGCCATCTGCCAGAATAAACAACAAGAAGTACCAGAAGGCAAACATGATTAACAGCGATCTGATTATTGGATTTGTTCCCACAATTGATTACCTGGAAAATTGAGTCACATGATTGAGTCTGACCAATGAAATCTTGAGCGAATATGAATAGGCAGTGTGTCGGGTTGCCTTCCGGTAAAAAACCAGTAACCCATTTTGAGGCCGATGATTCCGCGCTCTTCTATCAGCTCTGTGGCCAACAAGAATTCACGATTTGTAATATTCGTGCTGATCTGCTGAGAAGAATGCGAGAACGTGTCTCTCAGCAGATCTGCGCGAATACCTGGACGGAACCAAATTTCCTTTGCGACATCGAGTGACAGTTCGCCGCCAAAGCACAAGATTTCACTGCATAGACTTTCCGGGATTGAGGCAGCAAGAAAAGGGAGCGGAGCAGGCAAAGGAATGCATGCCTGATACAGCTGATACTGCAATCTCACCTGAATGAGGTACGGACGCGCGCCTAGCGCGCCACAACACAAAGAAAAAGTCAGAGAGTCCTTATCCTCGGAGTTGGGGACAAATATCCACTCCAGTGCTTTAATGCGCTGCGCATCAGTAGAGTTGACTTTGCTTGCTGCGCGAACTGCTTTTTTAATCCGTTCAAAAGCCTCCCGTTCCGGTCCCTCTTCATAATCCGTTGCATCTATAAGAGGGGTTTCAACTGAAGGCTGATCGCTCTCGTTTTCAAAATGTATCGAACCTCCAATTTCGTGATCAACAAAAAATATCCCCGAATCAGCGAAATCCCATGGACTTAAATTCGCCACCTCAAAGTCGGGGTTGTCCAAGAGCATTATTTCGTCTCGTCATTACCAACCGCTTGGCTGGCTTTGTTTGTTGGGCTCGTCGAATGGCTATTAGATTCTTTAGATGCGGTGGACAGGTACTGATCAGCGCGACGGAACAGGTCTATGCCCTTTACAAAGCGCGATCGGAAGTAGTTAAGTTTGACCGGGCCAATCATCTCCCTGGCCTCATCTGATATTTCAAGCCTTGGAACACGTATGTGATAAACCTTGTTGCCAGCGTAGCTCACAATAGCCTCGCCTTTGCCCAATGCTGTCAGGTCGTAAGGAGATACCTTGTATTCCTCGACAGCACGCTCTCCGACGCCAGAATTGGCGTTCTGCGAGGTG
>CAIQPV010000276.1 GCA_903873725.1 uncultured Nitrosomonadales bacterium | reverse complement strand
GTCGACTTCGATGATCTTCTTGTAGATAAAGTAGCGGTAATCATTCAGACCTGACGGACTTACGCAATTCGGACAACCTTTGATAAAGCCAAGGAAATTAAGGCGATCACGACGCGATTCCTGCAACCCATCATTGCTACCATGCAAGTGATAGTCCATCAATGGTTTATTCCACCAAACCACGGGGCCGAGCGAGACCAAACGCAGCAGCCAGCTAACATCGGCGTATTTGCCACCGTTTACGGGAATGCGCTCGGTTCCGGCCATGGCGGTGCGATAGATATAACCCGGAAACGGAGCTATGCCGGTTTGATAGCGACCAAAATAACGCCGGAACAAGTCCTGTGCCGAAGCAATAACCTGATGCGAGCCAAAAGCTCGTATGCTGGTTACCCGCGTGCCTTTCTCAAGGTTGACCACCCAAGCATTGGCTCCAATGGCTACTGCTTCAGGGAACCGTTTGCTGGCAAGACGCATTTCACTGACATAGTCTGCTCCCATGAGGTCGTCATCATGAAACAGGCAGAAGTAACCCGTTTGCGCCTCTGAGATACAGGTATTAAAGTGAACCAGGCTTGGCAAGTTGTTGCGGTGCTTAATTCTTACTGCGGGAAAATTTTCTTGTACCATCCGCGCTACACGATCATCGCTGGAGTTGTCGGAAACCGTCAGTTGGAAACCGCCTGCACGCTGGTTGAGAATGGACTGAATGGCCGCCTTGGCAAACTCGGGGCGGTTGTGGCAAAGCAGGAAAATATCCAGCCAAACTGAAGAAGAACTCATCGCAATCTGGCAAGTTGCGCCTTAATAAATCTGACCAGACGCGAGAGCCAGGACTTACGTTGCGCCTGTTTTCCGTAATCCAATTCGTACTGCCAGCTTGATTGGCAAATTATCCCCAAATATTCCCACTGGAGCGTCTCGGTGGTTTCACCCTGACGGCGAAGAGTGTGCCACTGCCAGTTGTAGTGATAACAGCGAAACAGCGGCTCAATGGGGGTCAACGGAATGCTGTTGAATTGCAGTAGCGCCTCACCATACCAGCGCAATTCGCTGGGTTTTTCCTGAACCGCTTCCCAAAGGGTGATTCCTTTGGGTTGCAAATAGCGCTCATCAAGATCGCGCCAGACCCGCGCCGACCATATCACCGGCGTTGGCGCGAACAAGTAATCCGGGCCTACCCGGCCAAATACCGCCTTCATCATCGCGCATTCACGGTGAAAATCATCCAGCAAACTGTTGAAACCTTTGTTGGCCGCGAGTTGTAAAAGCTCCTTGGACTGAGTCATGACCGTGTAGGGATAACCTTTCGGATCAAGGAAATCGGAAAGATAATAATCGCGTATGAATTCGCTCTCTGAATCCAGACACAGATAACTGTCGCAGCCAGAATAGCGCCAGAACTCGCTTTTCACCACTTGTTGAGAAAGACGTCCATCCCAAGTTTTGTAGTAGGTAAGATCAGCACGTGGATTTGCTCGCACAATGTCTTCGTCGCTGACCCAGAACAAGCCCTCCGGCGTGCCGATAGTCTGCTCAAAAAGAGATAGATCTGCCTCGGGTACGCTGATATAGAAAGGAATCTTGTCACGGTTGAAACGCTGCACAGTTTGCCACAAACGCTGAACGCGCTTGAGGTCGCCAGCGTAGGACTTGCATAATAAAAGGAAGTTAGACATTATGGTTTACACGAAAATCAAAGAAAGCACTTCTGTCGTCCAAGTTTCAGAGCTCGCTGGTGACCGATCGCGCAATAGTCCAGCAATAGTCGATCATCGGTAAATGACCACATTAAGTAGTCATATGGTAGCGCGCCCATAGGAAGATCCGGATACTCAGCACTCATCTTGATAGAAATGGCAACACGCGCAAGCGAGTACGGCTTGGATCAACGGTGAGTAACGCGCCTTTTTCTAATTCGGAATCCATTTGCCGGAGGGCGATGATGACCTGCTTACCAATTACCTCAGGGCTGACATCCTCGGCGCGAATTTGAACCACACTGGGCTTCTTGCCATGGGTGGCGGCAAGAATTGCGCCGAAGTCCAGATCGTGGGTGAGCACCACGTAATCGTTCGCGTTGGCGTAGGCCATGATTTCAGAATCAGGCGCATTGTTAGCGCCAAGAGTTGACCAGTGCAAAGCTTTGATACCAGCATCGGCTAGCACTTGAACCCAACGAGGGGACAAGTTCATATCAACGAGCAACTTCATGCGATAGCTAGTGTGACCTCGCGTTCTTCGGCTCGCCATGCGGCGTAGCGAAGCGCTTGCATAATGTCCTCTCGCTCAAGATAAGGGTAGTCGGTGAGAACTTCATCAATGCTGTGACCAGCCCCGATCTGACCGACGACCATGCCGACCGTAACGCGCATCCCACGGATGCATGCCTTGCCACCCATTACTTCGGGCTGCTGGGTAATGCGATTTAGTTGTCCCATGCTTTACTCCTTATCGAAACCCGTTGCTATGGTAGCGGTTTGATAATAGCATTTCAATTCACATAGTGCATCAATCACATTTGCCGCAGGTCACTTTTGCCGCGTTCGTTGTCATACTTGCCAAATTCATGCAGACAACCCCGCCAGCCAATCGGCCGCATTTGTAATCCTGATTCCGTTGCGGAATTCCTCTTGTCGAAGGTTGTAAACAATTTGTACTGTTTCTGCATCTGTAAATTCCCCGGCAAATCGGGATAAGCCGCGATGAGGTTTGTTGTCACCCAGTTTGCATTCGACCAAACGCGTCAATTTTCCTTCTTCGCTGAGCGCAAAATCAACTTCAGCGCCATCTTTTGTCCGAATGTAATGCAGGCCAAACATCTTTCCCGTGCTGTCCTGAAGAAAGTGTACATGCTTCAGTAACATCCCCGCTACCGCATTTTCCAGACGTACGCCTTGGTCGCCTCGAACCAGCCCTGTATCGAAAAAATATACTTTGGGGCTTTGCAAAATGGCGCGGGCAATGTTGTGGTGCCATGGCTGCACCGTGAACACGATGAACAGTGCCTGCAAAATATCCAGATAGCGCTTCAGCGTCGCTGGCGAAACGGCAAGGTCTCGTGCCATGGATGCCAAAGAGAGCGGTGACCCGATACGTTCGCGCAGCAATTCTACAAACAAGCGCATTGTGTTGATTTCGTGCAGCCGGGAAAATTCCAGTACGTCTTCACGAATCAGGTCATAAAAATATTGCGTACGCCAACGATCTGCATCCACCGGGTTATCGGCCAAACAGGGTTCGGGGAAGCCACCTCTTTCCAGTAAATGATCCAGCGCTTCCGCCGGTTTTGTCTGCCGTAGCTCACACCACTCGCGCACTGAAAACGGGTGTAAGCGAAAAGCGAAATACCGTCCTGCCAGCGAGTCGCCGCCCTGCCGGAAAGTTTCCATGCGTGCGCTGCCTGTCACCAGTAATGCTTGCTCAGGAGATCGACCATCAAACACCCCCTTGAGCCAGCCTTTCCAATCCCGCATCTTGTGAATCTCGTCCATGACTAACAATCTTGCGCGGGGATTCCAGGACTGGCGTTGCAACACGCCTCTGTCCGGCAATACATCCCAATTCAGGTATTGTGCATTCTCGAATTCGTGCATTAATTGGCGGGCAAGCGTGGTCTTTCCTACCTGACGCGGGCCGGTTAATACAACCATCTTGATAGCCAAGTCTTTTAATACAGGTTTATCGAGATAACGATTCATGGTTGGAGTGTACAATAACCGCAAAAAAGTCGCGACTTTTTTACATTACATTTAAATAAAGTCGGAGACATCACCCGTGGTGGCAAATCTTAGAAATGGAGACGCTTGGCCGCCCACACATTATGTCCTGAGTAAACAAATTACAACGCTGCTTATGTAGAAAGGTGAAATTCGCGAAGGGCCGTAATTACACTTGCGGCCGGCAGATTCTGCAAACAGTCACTCAGGCTTGCAATATGACGATCACAGCCTTCTTCCATGCATGGCACGCAGTCACCGTCACCTTGCAGCAAAACCACGTTGCTGACGCGCTGAGTTTCTTTCAACCGGTATGGATTGGTGTCTTCCGCGTAACCTTTGGGCCAAGGTCCCCATTTCACGGGATTCGAGGGGCCGAATAGCGCCACGGTGGGAACGCCAAGCGCCGCCGCCATGTGAGTCACTGCGGTATCCGGCCCAACATAGGCACGCGCTCGGCTTAACAGGTACGCAACGCCACCCAGGCTCAACTTCCCCGCAACGCTTACCGTATCCGCAGGCAATAAAGGCAGTAAGGCTTGAATATATGCCATCTCCTCAGAACTCTTGCCCCCGCTCAATACCACACGCAGACCTTGCTCACTTAGCCAGCGGGCAAGTTCGCCCCATGCTTCGGACCGCCACATTTTATACGCAAACATGGGATAAACATGCAGTACAGCATAGGGTTGGGACGAAGGATCGAAAGGCAAACTACGAAGAACATGCGACTCGTCTTCTTGCGGCCAGGATACCACCACTTCGTAACAAGGCTCCACGTTCAGCAATTTCGCAAGTTTGAGATGCATCAGCACGGTGTGCGTCGCGACGTTATCGAACGCGCTCCACTGCGACAACAAGCGCTTTTTCCAGCGGTTTTTCTGGTCATCAACAATCAGGCCGACGCGTTGTTTGCCGGAGGCGAAAGCATATATTGTGGGACGATCTCCCGGTGGCACTGATAAAGCCAGATCGTATTTCCGCCATAACTTTGCCAACAAACGCAAATGCGCGCCAAACGAAGGGCGCTGTACTACGGTGATAATGCGGTTAATGTCTGGATTGCCGGCAAGAATTCCCTCCGTACCCGCAAATACCAGAATATCTATCTGCGCCTCAGGCCAGGCACGGCGCAACGATCTAATTAACGGAGTGGTGAGTAAAACATCGCCAATCCGCCGTGTCATCACGATCAGGATATTGTCGGGCGGCGTCATAAATATTGGTCTACACCCAGCAAAGCACGAGTGTGTGTTGCTTGTAGCGCCGCCTCCAGCAGCTGTCGGTTTTCTTCAAGGTTGCTGCGATCATTTTCACTATGCCAGAGATGAAACAACGGTACAGAAAAGCGCGCGCTCTTGTGATAAACCCCGGCGCGGATCAGGCGAATCACCAAATCAGAATCTTCCAGTCCCCACCCGGTATAGGATTCATCCAGACCATTCACTTTGAGCAGGTCGGTACGAAATGCGGAAAGATTGCAGGTCTTGGCTCCCTGCCAACGGCGCGGCGTGAGCTTGCGCAGCGGCCCGAGGTTAGGCAAGCGGAGCAGAGGTAGCAGTCGTTGAATCTGCCCCTGTCGTCGCGCCGCCAACCAGTTGCTAATAGTCCAGAGATGGATAGGTAACT
>CAIQPV010000275.1 GCA_903873725.1 uncultured Nitrosomonadales bacterium | reverse complement strand
GCCGACCTCGACTTGGCCCTGTTGGATGACGCCAACGCCCAGAAACAGGCCGATGCCAAGAAACTCAATCAATTGGCCAACAAGGCGGGTGCCGCCCAACTCAATGACGCCATCATTGACGTGACCGCAACCACGGTCACGGTTCCTCAGCAGAAAATCGCCGTCTCTTAACCGTCAACAACATCAACATCATTAACCAATAAACATAGTTATGAGCAAAAAGTTCCAACTTATCTCCCTCGCCATTATCGTCGTCATCGCTCTCGTGGTGTATGTCGTGGAAAGTGTCGCAAGCAACAACCAATCCACCGACGAGCAGCCAACGGTTCAGCAGTAATTCACATCAACAACAACAACAACAACAACCAAGAAAGTATAACATGAAAACGTTCCTTATCCGCAGTGTCCTTAGTCTGTTTGCCGCAGTGGCTTTGCCCATTGCCGCCCAGACTCCCGCAGTCAATCCGCCCACGTTCGTCAAGGGCGACATCACCATCCAATACAACACCCGCACGACGACCCCCATCGCCCACGGCACCAAGGATGTTTACACCATCAACGTGAATGTGTGCAACAGCGCACTCTTCCACGGCACCGTCACGGATTTGCCTCAGCTTATCGAGGGATGGGTCAGCAAAGGCGTGACGCAGAATCGTGTGCTTACCTACGACCTGCAAGCCGACCTGATGAATCCCAAGAACCCTACCCAAGTCCGCAATGTCGGGCGTCTGTTCGGCACCGTGCCGCAACTTGTGCCTGTCGCACAGCAGATTGAAGCATTGACTTTTCAGCCCATCTACACCGTTTATCTGCAATATCCGGAACAAATTCGCCTCCCCCATGCCATGCTTGGCTTCGACCGATGTTTCACTCAATGGATCTTCGACAAAGGACAGATCGCCGGTCATCAAGGATTGATAGCTGCCGTCATCAGCGCGGAAGGCCTGCATCAGAAATTGGATCATGAACAACTGGCAAAGAAAGTGGTTCAAGAATTACGCGAACAACTGGGCATCATGGAAAAACCATTGTGGCATCAAATCCTGGCCGAAAAGCGCGCCACCTTCTCCTGCGAGCCCAACCTGTCGCGCCCCACCCATATCACGCCGCTAACTAACGTCCTGCTCGCTGGCGACTACACGGCGGGCGAGTATCCAGCCACGCTGGAAGGAGCTGTGATGAGCGGCATCAGGTGCGCGGAGAAAATCAACAACTCTCAGATAAGCACGTCAACCCCGCTTCATCTTAATCCCGCTGTTTTACCGTGACTACTCTTTGTTGCCGTATTAAAATACGGGCGTCCAAAGTAAGCGGATGAAAATTGACCTTGCGATAAATCGCGAGTCCTCGCAGAATGACAATGTAGAAAAATAATTTTTCCACTCCGGAGAAAAAATGAGCGAAACAGACAGCATCACTGACGCCATCCAGGCAAGCCTGGCTAACTTCACCTTGCAGATTGAAAAGGTCTCTTCAGACCAGTTCAACGAGATGAGGAAGTGTTCTTTTTTTGACCCGATCCCAAGCGAATGTCTTTCCGAGATCGCAAAAATTTCAGAAGTCAGAACCTTGGCCGCCGGAGAGCGTATCACCACTGAAGGTGACACGA
Source organism: uncultured Nitrosomonadales bacterium (assembly GCA_903873725.1). Classification (GTDB taxonomy): domain Bacteria; phylum Pseudomonadota; class Gammaproteobacteria; order Burkholderiales; family Gallionellaceae; genus CAIQPV01. The sequence goes on along the minus strand of CAIQPV010000275.1, from coordinate 7,183 downwards.
TGGATGCCTTTCACGTCCTAATGTACGGCACCGCCACGGCAACCGTCAAAAACAAGGAGGTGGGCAAAATTCGCAGCGGGGAATGTATCGGAGAAGGAACTTTCTTCGGCAATCAGATGTTTACCCGATCTGCTACCGTAATAACGGATGGAGAAGCCATTGTGGTGGAAATCAGAAAAACAGTCGTGGACAAAATGGAAGGCCAAATTAAAGCTTATATGGACAAGGCATTGCTTTTGGCACTTTTCAAGAAGCTGCAAGCCGCCAACAAGAAAATTGAAGAGTTGCTGCGGGATAAAGAAATGCAGCAAAATCGACCGGCCATTCCAATTTTTATCCAGGAGTGATGATTGGAAGCAGCCCTACCCGCGAGAAGATTTTTTGTTGAGTAACTTGGATAAACGGCGTACAACACTTGCAGAACTATCGAATAATTTGTTCCGCCGATAGCTCAAGCAGCAACAGAAAAGCTCTGCGTGTCCTGTCACCTTAGTAGATACTTGGGTGAGCCACAACCCCTCCCGTGCGCTGGCTCCTCGCTTCATACAAGCATATGCCAGCACTGACCGAAACGTTCAAACTTGCCACGCTACCGATCATCGGGATGCACACCAGTTGGTCGCAGGTTTCACGGGTTAAACGGCGCAAGCCCTCGCCTTCTGCACCGAGAACCAGTGCCAGCGCGCCCGAATGATAGAAGTTGTTCAGGTTATTCTCTGCTTCGCTATCCATCCCCGCCACCCATATATCGCGCTCTTTTAAATCGCGCAGGGTACGGGCGAGATTGGTGACGGTGATATAGGGCACGGTTTCAGCAGCGCCACAGGCAACCTTCTCTACAGTGGCATTCAGCCCTACTGCACGGTCTTTCGGGGCAATGACGGCATGGACGCCAAAAGCATCAGCACAACGCAGGCAGGCGCCAAGGTTGTGCGGGTCTTGCACACCATCCAGAACAAGCAGCAACGCGGGTTCGGCAAGAGTGTCCAGCACATCGTCCAGATGCAGCACTTTTCGGGCAGCATCTACCCTTGCCGCCACACCCTGATGGTTGGAATTGCCTGTCATGCCGTCAAGACGTTTGCCATCTACCGGGACGACACGCACACCGTTGGCTTCCGCCAGTTTGAGCAGATCGCGCGCACGCGGGTCGCGACGTTGGTTGTCCGCGTAGATTTCCAGCACGCTGTCGGCGTGCTGGCGGATACGTGCGGTGACAGCGTGGAAACCATGAATAATGCGGGTTTCAGCCATGTTTCTTGCTCGCTTTCTTCAAAAATTTAACTTCGTCATTCCCGCGAAAGTGGGAACCCAGCTATTCAAAATGCATTTTATTTAACTCACTGGATTCCCGCTTTCGCGGGAATGACGATGCTATTGGTTGCCGTTCAACAGGCTAATGGCGCGGTTTCTTGGACGCCGCCTTTTCCTTGGAAGCGACCTTTTTCTTCGGAGCGCTATCGCCCCAGGCACCCGCTCCGGCAATTTTTCCTGCGGCAGTTTTGACCCCCGCCTCATCAGTCAACGTGCTTTCCAGTACGAAATCTATCTTGGTACTTTCCATGTCCACGCGCACAACCTTCACCCGAACGCGGTCTCCGAGGCGGTAGCGCTTGCCGGTGCGTTCGCCCAGCATCTGGTGTTTGGAGGGATCGAAGTGGAAATAATCCGTGCCGAGTTCGGATACGTGTACCAATCCTTCGGTGTAAATATCATCCAGCGACACAAACAGGCCAAACCCGGTAACCGATGACACGGTGCCATTGAAAACACTCCCGAGATGGTCTCGCATGTAAAAACATTTCAGCCAGGCCTCCACATCGCGGGTAGCATCATCGGCACGGCGCTCGGTCAGGGAACAATGAATCCCCAAAGCATCCCATTTCTCATGCGGCTTGTATTTTTTTCCATTGAGTACAGCCTTAATGGCGCGATGCACCAGCAGGTCGGGATAGCGACGGATAGGAGAAGTAAAGTGTGCGTAAGCTTCATAACCCAAACCGAAGTGGCCGGCATTGTCCGGGCAATAGCGCGCCTGACGCAGGGAGCGCAGCATCACGGTTTGCAAAAGGGGGGCATCAAGACGACCTTTGATCTGTTTGAGCAGCTTGGCATAATCGCCCGCCTCCGGTGCGTCGCCTCCCCCCAGTTGCAGGCCAAATTCCTTTAAGAACTCACGGACTGCCTCAAGTTTCTCCGGTGTCGGTCCCTCATGTACGCGATATAGAACAGGATGCTGGTGATCGCGCAAGAATCCGGCGGCGCATACGTTTGCTGCCAACATGCATTCTTCGATCAGCTTGTGCGCATCGTTGCGCACTACCGGTACGATGCGATCAATCTTACCGTTCTCATTGAATATCATCTGTGTTTCGATAGTCTCGAAATCAATCGCACCGCGCTTCTCACGCGATTGCAACAGCGTCTTGAACAAGGTGTGCAGGTGCTTGATATGGGGCAGTACAGCGGCGAATTGCTTTGCTGTTTTACCTTGCGGGTTGGCCAGCATGTCTGCCACCTGATTGTATGTCAGACGCGCATGGGAGAACATCACGGAGGGATAAAAACGGTATTTTTCAATGTCGCCGACGGCGCTGATCTGCATGTCGCACACCATGCACAGCCGCTCGACATTCGGGTTGATCGAACACAGGCCGTTGGATAATTCTTCAGGCAGCATGGGGATCACCCGGCGCGGAAAGTAAACCGAGTTGCCACGGTTCAGCGCTTCCTTGTCCAGTGCATCGCCGGGTTTCACATAAGTGCTGACATCGGCAATTGCCACTACCAGACGGAAACCTGAACCGGATGGTTCACAGTACACGGCATCGTCGAAATCGCGCGCGGTTTCGCCGTCTATCGTCACCAGCGGCAGCTTGGCAACACTCTCCCGCCCTTCGTAATCCCTAGGAGATACGACAGGTGCGAACTTCTCTGCCTGATGTTTGGCATCGGCAGGAAACTCATTCGGCAGGTCATGCTTGCGCAAGGCAATCTCGATTTCCATGCCGGGGTCGGCGTAGTTACCCAGCACTTCGACCACACGCCCGATAGGCTGTGCGTGTTTACTGGGCTGCTGCATGATTTCCAGCACTACCACCTGCCCCACCTGCGCATTGCTGCGCTCGCTCGGCGCTACCAATATGTCCTGGCTGATGCGGCGATTTTCCGCTACCACAAATTGAATACCATGCTCCTCATACAATCGTCCGACCAGCCGTGTCGTGCCATGCTCCAGCACCTCGACGATATTGGCCTCGCGCCGACCCCGCCTGTCCATGCCACCCACGCGTACCATTACGGTATCGCCGTGCAACACCTTATGCATTTCCTTTGCGCTCAGTACAAGATCGGGACTCCCGTCCTCGGGAATCAGGAAACCAAAACCATCCGGATGACCCTGAACCTTGCCCTTTATAAGGTCTAGCTTGTCCACCACACAGATTGCCCGCTTGCGGTTACGCATAATCTGTCCATCGCGTTCCATGGCACGCAGGCGGCGGTTAAACAGGTCTTCCTCATGCGGCTCTATATGTAGCTGGCCGCACAGATCTTCTTCATCTACCGGCACACCTCTTTCGGCCAGCAATTGCAGGATATATTCCCTGCTGGGCAAGGGCTGATCGTACTGCTCGCGCTCGCGTTCCAAAAACGGATCGTGTTCGCGGATATTCTTTTTTTTATTTTTCATTGACACAAAATCCTATAACGATTAAATTACGCGCCCTTGGCAGTGCCCAGATGGCGGAATTGGTAGACGCGCACGGTTCAGGTCCGTGTGCCGCAAGGTGTGGAGGTTCGAGTCCTCTTCTGGGCACCATCAGTATACAGCAAAAGCCCCGTGCCAATAGGCATTGGGGCTTTTTTGTTGCCTTCTTGTCGCAATCTTGACACACGATTTGTCGCGGTTTGTATCGGTTTGGCGTTATCATGTGCGACAAATTTCCGACAAGAGTGCGACAACATGGCTAGCTTCCGTAAACGTGGTTTGACCTGGACAGCCGAGATACGGCGCAAAGGTGTATCGACTTCGGCAACATTCTCTACTAAGGCCGAGGCCGTTGCATGGGCCGCCAAAGAAGAGGCCGATATAATAGCAGGAAAGCGCGGGGATATTCCAAACAAGACATTTGGGGATCTGTTGAGCAAGTATGCTGATGAGGTCAGCCCAACCAAAAAGGGAGAACGCTGGGAGCGGCTACGCATCGGACTGACTCTTCGAGATGAGATCGCTAAAGTCAACCTGCGGGTGATCGACGCGCGCGACGTGGCAGCATGGCGGGATCGGCGACTGGCTCAGGTATCACCTGCCAGCGTGCGCCGCGAATGGAACCTGCTGAGCAACGCCTGCACCATCGCGGTGAAGGAATGGAAGTGGCTGACCGAGAACCCGATGCGTGAAGTACGTAGGCCGCCGCCATCTGAAGCGCGTGATCGACGTATCTCACAGGATGAGATCGACCGGCTGATGTTGGTATTCGGAGATGATGCCGGAACTGTCACAGGACGAGTTGGCAAAGCGTTTCTGTTTGCTATTGAAACAGCGATGCGCGCCGGTGAAATTGCCGGATTGACTTGGGACAATGTGAAGCTGACACAGCGCTATTGCAAAACACAAGGAAAGACGGCAGCGGCGAAGCGCGACGTGCCATTATCGGATAAGGCGATCCAGATACTCAAAGAGATCGGCACCGAATCGGGCAGCGTATTCAACATCAGCACTGCGCAGATCGATGCGCTGTTTCGCAAGGTGAAAGCGAAAGCTTTAGTCGATGAGCTACACTTCCATGATTCGCGACATGAAGCTATCACCCGACTATCCAAAAAACTCGACGTGCTGGCACTAGCCAGAACAGTTGGACACCGAGACCTGCGGCAACTTATGGTTTATTACAATGAGAGCGCCGAAGATATGGCTGGCCGGCTTTAGCTACGCCTAAAAGAACCTCCGCGAAGACGAACCGTGATAGCTCATGCCCATTGAAATCGCCAATAGTGATGCGGCTTGTTGGGCATGATTCGTCATGTTTGGGGTAATGACCGCCACAAAAACGCCAGTTTTGACAATCATTTTAGCTTGGGCGTTTTCCGTTCATCGACGTCACGTTTGAACCTTGGTACTCCTTGTGAGTATCAGCCCGTTACTGGCGAACCTCTACCTGTACACATTGGACGAAAGAATGACAAAGCTGGGTTACCACATGGTGCGCTATGCCGATGACTTCGTAGTACTGTGCGAGAACTCAGATCGAGGGAAAGCGCCTTTATCTACCCCGATCGGCCTGATATGTTTGGGGGTAAAGCGGCGAATTACAATAAAACTACAATACGCGACATTCTTGCACGCATAAGCTATTATTAACGACAAGTAACCTTGCCTGAAACTTACAATGCATACAAAATGCGACAACAAGACCTCTATCTGAACCAAGAACTCTCGCCCGCCGAACGCCGGGCAGTGCAACGCCGAGTGCTAAAAGGCGAACTCCACCGTATCGCCCCCGGCGTATTCACGCCCATGGCTGAAGAACAGTGGCCCGGCCTGCTCCAGCGCGAAAAGCTGCGTTTCCTGGCATCGCAGTTTCCCGACACCGTAGTCGGCTACCGTAGCGCTTTCGAGGGTATGGCCGGACGTGATGGGGTAATTTTCTTGAACTCATCCTACAACCGCAGCCACGAATATCCCGGCCTGACGGTAGCTCTGATCAAAGGCGTCGGCCCGCAGGCTGGCGACCAGCCTATCAGCGGAAAAAGTATCTACTTCCCCAGCCTTCCCCGCATGATGCTTGAAAATCTGAGCATCGACCGTCATCCGCTGCATCGTTGCGCACCCGTCGCCGAAGTTGAAAAACGCCTCACCATGATCTGCGAATCGCGCGGCGAAAGCCATCTGAATGTTCTGCGCGACGAGGCGCGCCAACTCGCGCCGCTGCTCGACCTCATGCGCGAGTTCGATAAACTCGACAAACTGATCGGCGCCATTCTCGGCACTCGACCCGAGCAGGCTCTCGCCGATCCATCCGCTCGCGCATCGGCTCTGGGGCTGCCCTATGACACGGCGCGGATCGCGCTGTTCGATACCCTGGTGACGGAACTGCGCACCCGCAGCTTCACGCCGCTGCCTGATCAAACCGGCAGTGGCGTAGCGGCCACCCACCAGGCATTTCTGGAGTCCTACTTCAGCAACTTCATCGAGGGAACGGAGTTCGAAATCGGCGAAGCCCGCGACATCGTCATGCACAACAAGATCGCCGAAAAACGCCCCAAGGACAGCCACGACATCATCGGTGTCTTCCAGCAAATCATACACCCCGGCTGGCGCTCGCAGACGCTATCCACCACACCGCAAGTACTCGAACAACTCCGCGCGCGCCATGCCGAGATGATGCATGCGCGCCCGGAAATCGAACCGGGCGAATTCAAGGATCGCATGAATTTCGCAGGCAACACCGCCTTCGTCGCCCCGGAACGGGTGCGCGGCACATTGGTCGAGGGTGCAAAACGGCTGGCCGATGTGGCGCCCGGCATGCCGCGCGCGTTGCTGGCGATGTTCCTTGTCGCTGAAGTGCATCCCTTCCTCGACGGCAACGGTCGCTTGGCTCGTCTGGTTATGAACGCCGAATTTTCCGCCGCAGGTGAGTGCCGCATCATCGTCCCCACACTGGCGCGTGAAGAGTACATGGACTGCCTACGCAAACTCACCCGGCAGGCCGATGCCGATGGCTTCATCCGTTACATGACTTGGTTACAGCAATGGAGTGCGGGGTTCGACTACGGCAATCTCGATGGAGTGATTGAGAAGATGAAGGGCTGTAATGCGTTTGAGCGGTCGAGGGTGGAGTTTCAGTTGCTGGTGCAGGGAAGCCCGCCCAACTCATAAGCTGGACCGGCTTCAATACGTGTGGTACGTAGCCTGTAGCAATGGTGCTTGGTTTTTTTGACGAAAGAGCAAACGAACGTTCTGTTGCCAGTCCATCCAGAACCCTACCTCCCCCAGACGTGCTGTGGTTGCTGTGGCCAACCAGATTCAGCGTAATTACCGATTGCCAGACGTTCTGGGGACGTGCTGGAGATGCTCTAATAGTGCTAGCGAACTCTTGTCTGGCTTTACAGGAAACCATTTCTCGATCTCCTGCAAACTCTTGGTTCCGAAATTGCGAATACTGCGGAGTTCGTTTCTTAG
>CAIQPV010000274.1 GCA_903873725.1 uncultured Nitrosomonadales bacterium | reverse complement strand
TGGTAGGGGAACGGGGGATCGAACCCCGGACAAACGGATTAAGAGTCCGCTGCTCTACCAGCTGAGCTATTCCCCCCCTAACTGCACATCAAGGGGCGAGATTATAGCTTTTTTGCAGGTGTTTATGTCAACCGCATGTGAACAATATTATCGTTTTTACAGAGGTCACCATGAGTATTTTAAAAGTCGCCACCAAACCTTTTAACGACCAGAAACCCGGCACATCCGGCCTGCGTAAGAAAGTGCCGGTGTTTCAGCAAGCGCATTATCTGGCGAATTTCGTACAATCCATTTTCGATAGTATAGAAGACCGCATGTCGCAGACTTTGGTGTTGGGTGGGGATGGGCGTTATTTCAATCTTGAAGCGATCCAGATCATTTTGAAAATGGCTGCGGCCAATGGTTTCAAACGCGTCCTGGTGGGTAAAAGCGGTATTCTTTCCACGCCGGCTGCGTCGTGTGTGATACGCAAATACCAGACCGATGGCGGCATTATTCTCTCAGCCAGCCACAACCCTGCAGGCAAGGATGGCGATTTCGGTATCAAGTACAACATCGGCGCGGGCGGCCCGGCACCGGAAAAAATCACCGAGGCCATTTTCGCCAGAAGCAAGGCGATCAACGAATACCTCATCCTGCAAGCCGCCGATGTGGCGATAGACCAGATCGGTGAATACCGGCTTGGCAATATGGTGGTGCAGGTGATAGACCCGGTGGTGGATTACGCCGACCTGATGGAGACGCTATTCGACTTTGCGGCTATTCGTACTTTGCTGGCGCGCGGCTTTCGCATGCAGTTCGACGCCATGCACGCGGTCACCGGGCCTTATGCACAGGAGATTTTCGGCAACCGGCTGAATGCCCCTGCGGGTAGTCTGACCAACTGCACTCCTCTGGACGATTTCGGTGGCGGCCACCCAGACCCCAACCTGACTTATGCGCATGATCTGGTGGAAAGCCTGTATGGCGAAGACGGACCGGACTTCGGCGCAGCATCCGATGGCGACGGCGACCGCAACATGATCCTGGGCAAACGTTTTTTCGTTACGCCATCCGACAGTCTGGCAGTGCTCGCCGCCAATGCCACATTAGTACCAGGCTATAAGCAAGGTATTGCCGGTATCGCCCGCTCCATGCCCACCAGCGCCGCGGCTGACCGCGTTGCCGCCAAGCTTGGTATCCCCTGCTTCGAGACGCCTACCGGCTGGAAGTTCTTCGGCAATCTGATGGATGCAGGCATGGTGACGCTGTGTGGTGAAGAAAGCTTCGGTACCGGCTCCAACCATGTACGCGAAAAAGACGGGTTGTGGGCAGTGCTGTTCTGGCTCAATGTGATCGCGGTGCGCAAGCAATCGGTGGAAGATATTGTGCGCAGCCACTGGCAGCAATTCGGGCGCAACATCTATTCGCGCCATGATTACGAGGCAGTGCCTGCCGATGCCGCCAACGGGGTGATGCAACATTTGCACCAGAGCTTTACCGCGCTGACCGGCAAGACGTTCGGCAGCTACACGGTAAATATCTGCGACGATTTCAGCTATACCGACCCCATAGACGGCAGCATCAGTAGCGGTCAGGGAATACGCATCATCTTCACCGACGGTTCGCGCATCGTATTCCGGCTATCGGGTACCGGTACCGAGGGCGCGACTCTGCGCCTGTATCTGGAGGCTTATGAACCCGACGTATCCAAACAGAATGTGGATGCACAGGTTGCGCTGGCGGAGTTGATCGCCATCGCGCAACAGATATCGGAACTGCATGCACGCACTGGACGCGATAAACCCACAGTGATAACATGATTTATTAAAATGCGTGGCCTAAAACGCATTTATGTATAGCCCGCAGCCCAGAACAAAACTACCCTTGGAGAAAGCAAAACATGAGCACTTTATTATCACAACTTAAAGACATGACCACCATCGTTGCCGACACCGGCGACGTGGAAGCCATCAAGAGCGTCAAGCCTGTTGACGCCACCACCAACCCTTCATTGCTGCTGAAGGCCAGCCTGTTGCCGCAATACGCACCACTGATCGCCGATGCCATCGCTTATGCAAAACAGCAAGGCGGTGACAAGGCTGCACAGATCGAAAACGCTGCCGACAAACTCGCGGTTTCCATCGGTCTGGAGATTCAGAAAAACATCCCCGGCCGCATCTCCACCGAAGTGGATGCACGTCTGTCGTTCAATGTGGATGCCATGGTAGCCAAGGGTCGCAAGATCATCGCTTTGTACAAGGATGCAGGCGTGGACAAGAGCCGCGTGCTGATCAAGCTGGCTTCCACCTGGGAAGGCATCCGTGCCGGTGAAATCCTGGAAAAAGAAGGCATCAACTGCAACCTGACCCTGCTGTTCGGTTTCGGCCAGGCGCGCGCTTGTGCAGAAGCCGGTGTGTTCCTCATCTCCCCATTCGTCGGTCGTATTCTCGACTGGTACAAGGCCAAGAACCCAGGCACCGAGTACACCGCAGAGACCGACCCGGGCGTGCAATCGGTACACAAGATCTATGCCTATTACAAGGAATACGGTTACAAGACCGTAGTCATGGGCGCATCTTTCCGTAACATCGGCGAGATCACCCAACTGGCCGGTTGCGACCGCCTGACCATCGCCCCTAACCTGCTGCAGGAACTGGAAGCCACCGAAGGCACCCTGCCGCGCATCCTGAAAGACGGCGGCGCGACCAAGAAACCTGCGGCCAAATTAACCGAAGCCGAATTCCGCTTCGAACTGAACCAGGATGCAATGGCCACCGAAAAACTGGCTGAAGGCATCCGCGGTTTCGTCGCTGATCAGATCAAACTGGAAGTGGCGCTGGCAGAGAAGCTGTAATTCTCAAGCGGCAAGACACAAACAAAAAGGCCGGAGTTTTACTCCGGCCTTTTTTATTCGCCATATTGTAATGGTCAGGCAAAAACGTTGATGTTATTGCCGGGAGCGATGGTCAGCGCCCTGGTCACCGGGCTATTGGCGACGGCATTAACGCTTGCATTGGCATTAGTGTTGGCGCCAGACGCGCTGGTTTTGGGCGGCGCCTGCTCACTGATCTGTTGTATCTGCGCCTTGGCGGTGCTGATCTTGCTCGAAATTTCCTGAATCTGGTTCTTGCCCTCTATGGTGTCGGCTGAAGAACAATTCACGCAATCCGACAATTGCCGCTGATAAATCGCGATCTGTGCCTGAATCCCGGCAGCTGTAAGATTGGAACCACTGGAACTAGCGCTGGTATAACCGGTGTAACCGGCAGCAGCGACGGCGGCTGTCATAATATTCCCCTAATAATCATTGAGTTAATCATGCGTTACGTCCTTTGACTATAACGCAAGGACGCACGTTCTCAATGCTTAGTCGGTTGCCTGTCGCATTCCTTACAAAAAATTATCAGCAGCTTCACTGTTTTTGTCATAATTCATTTGTGCCCATACAAAAAGCTCCCGTCAAGCTTTCATACACCACAGGGCTCAGCAAAGCTGAGCGCCTGCAACTTGCGCTGGAAGCTTTCTCCGCACTACCGCAAGCAGTCAGCTACAGACAGGCGATCATTGATATGCAACACATATTGCGCCAGGTCGAAACAGAACACACCACGCTGCCCTATCTTGAAGAACATGGACATGCCGGCCTGCAACTGCACCTATTCGCTTATCATCCCAACGGTTCGTTCTGGAAAAGTCTGGACAACGGCAATCAGGTTTGCCAGCTGGCCTCCCACTATGCTGAATTCTGGCTGGATGGCGGCGTTGCGGTATACAGCCGTCGCGGCAATTTCAGTGAAAAACTGGTGTATTGCAAGCCGGAAAATCTATTGAATCTGCCTCCAGGCAGTGAACTCAAGAAACAGATGTGGAAATAACTCCTGTTTCAATTCAAGCACGCATCTAATATACAGGCTTCTGCCGGAACACCTGGCAATAGGCTTGCGAGACTTCGATCACATCCAGCTGCGGCAAGCGCTTGCTCTTGAAATTCATACCCCGGCAACCGTAAGGGAAACCGGCCTCGTGCGTGATGAAGTAATGCGCGCATTGAAGACAGTTGGGCATTTCCTGCGACGATTCCAATAGGCCTGGCAAATCATTCACCGTTTCAGTTTTTGCTTTTTGATGCACTGGCTATATTGTTCTTCTGCTCCAGCTTTTGAATCAAGCCGGTCACGCCCACTTGCCTGATGAGTGAGGAGAACTGGGAATGGTAGTTTTTCGCCATGCTCACCCCTTCGTATGTCAAATCATATATCTTCCAGCCGTCATCGGTCTTTTCCATGCTGAAAGCCACCGCATCGTAATCGTTTGCTGCCATCTGCACCATCACCGTGACTTCGACCAGGGTATCATCCGGCTTCATATGCAAGGGCATATAAGTAAGCGGTTGACCATCGTAATGTGACAAAGCTGAAGACAATGTATGCGTGAACAGCTGTTGCAAACCGGTCTGTATTGCTTCACGCTGATCGGGCGTAGCCCCTTGCCAATCACTTCCCATGGCGATTCGTGTCATGTGCTCAAGATCGAAATGCGGCATTGCCGCCTGATTGATCACTTCGACGATATTTTCCACCGGCACCTTGGGAAAAGCGTGGTCGCTCTTGAGCGCATCCAGCACCTGGTTGGTCGTATCCTTCACCACCACATCCGGCGTGACCGAATCCGCCCAGCTCATATGAATCATTAACAACATTGCCACAACCGGCAATAAACTTACCAATCGCTCCATCTCAACCTCCAGTCCACCATGGCGCTCTGATTTATTGG
>CAIQPV010000273.1 GCA_903873725.1 uncultured Nitrosomonadales bacterium | reverse complement strand
GAACCTACGAATGCCGGAATCAAAATCCGGTGCCTTACCACTTGGCGACTCCCCAATAAACTTGTTTGGAGCAATTTTCGTTCTTGCTACTCAGAAACCAAATCCTTCAACGGATGCTGTGTCAAACCGCGTGCCACAATACCGCGCATATCCGGTGGCAACTGGTTTAACACAAGCTGCGCTTGTTTTTCATCGGCAAATTCGGCAAACACGCAAGCTCCCGAACCAGTCATCCGCGCCTGCGCAAACTGACCCAGCCAGACAAGCTGCCGCGCCACTTCCGGGAATAAACCGCACACTACCGGCTGCAAGTCATTATGCAACCGAGTTGTCGGAAGGGCGCGAATTGTGAGGGAAATCGTATTGCGTGTCAATTCCGGATGCGCAAAAATCTGTGCTGTGGCGACATGCACAGGGGGAAACAGTACCACATACCATGAATCCGGCAGGGGATAGGCCTGCAATCGTTCACCCACACCTTCGGCAAAGGCATTTTCACCGAACACGAACACCGGCACATCGGCACCCAGCAATAAGCCCATCCGCATCAGTCGTTCGCGCGACAAACCCAGATTCCAAAGGCGATTCAGTACCAGCAGCGTAGTGGCGGCATCGGAACTTCCGCCGCCAAGACCTCCACCCATCGGGATATGCTTTTCAACTTCGATGTCCACTCCCTGCTTGCAACCGCATTCCTGTTGCAGCAAGCGCGCGGCGCGTATGCACAAGTCCTTTTCCTGTGACACCCCTTCCAGATCGTTGATACGGCGCACCATACCGTCTGCACGCAATGTAAAACGGATGGTGTCGCTGAAATCAATAAACCGGAACAGGGTTTGCAACAGGTGGTAACCGTCATCCCTGCGTCCCACTACGTGCAGGAACAGATTAAGTTTGGCCGGTGCCGGGTAGCTCAGGGAATTTAATGTGGTCATCGAGTTGGGGGAACGGGTTTGGCGGGTTGCACTATTCAAGAAGGCATATTTTCCATGCCGTTGTTTAGTGAATTTCCCATTCGTCAATCAGAAGTTTAAGTTCCATTCCATCACGCAGCAGGCTGATACGCATGGGCAAGCTATTCGATGTTTGTGCAGCATAATGAGAGTAACTGATTCTCCAGCCGTCCTGCTGCATAACGCTGACTTGCCCGTTTGCATCATGCTCGATGTTGGCCACGCTCTCCGGTGCAGGCAGCGCCAGCACCCAATAGCGCATACCAGCCAACGGTAAATGCCAGCCCAGTACCTGCTCTGTTAATTCCTCGGTGTCTTGTGCGGTGTAATGTTTATCCGCCGTATCCAGCACTGCTTTCTGCGCATCGCTGTGAATGTGCGCCACGGCCTGTCCGAATGGGGCAATTAGCAATATATCGTCGTCTTCGGAACGATGCACCCAACGTATATTGGCAGAAGACAGGGCATCGCCGTGCTTGATGGCGATCCGTCCATTCAGCACAAAAGGTTTCTGCTCAGTCCCAGCCGAGCGCATTACAGGCTGCGATGAGGGCGGCGCACTCGCGCAGCCTGCCAGCAGCAGAAGCAACACGAATACCGAACGCATCAGGGAATAAATCTCTTCATCGTACCCTGCAATATCTCGTTTTCCGGATGCGCTTTAAGTGCGTCATCCCACACTTTTTTTGCCTGATCTTTGACGCCTTGCATCCACAGCACCTCACCCAGATGCGCGGCTATTTCAGGGTCGGGATTACTGTTATAGGCCCGATGCAGAAATTCCAGGCTCTTCTCCAGATTACCCATGCGGTAATGCCCCCAGCCCACGCTGTCTATGATGCCCGCATCGTCGGGGGCGAGCTGGTTGGCCTTTTCCACCAGCAGCATTCCCTCCTGCACCCGTTCGTTGCGGTCCAGCAAGCTGTAGCCCAACGCGTTGTAGGCTTGGGCATAGTCGGGCTTGATTTCGATCGCTTTGCGCATCATTTGCTCAAACGCATCATGTTTGCCAAGCTGGTCTGCCAGCATCGCGGTTTCGTAAAGTAAATCAGGATGATTGGGCAGTTTTTCCAGGCCTTGCGTCAATACTTGATAGGCCGTTTCAACCTGCTTTGCATCGCGCAGCAGCTCTGCTTCGGTTGACAGCAACTGGACTCGCTGCTGATTGTTCTGCGCGTTGGTCTGGTGCAAATATTCGCGCGCTTCATCCAGCTTGTTTATCTTGTAGAGCAGGTAGGCCACGCGCAGGCGTGCGGCATAAGCATATTCACCATCCTGAACCTGGCGATAATTTTGCAACGCTTCTTCGTCATGTTTCTTCGCCTCATTCAATTGACCCAGATAGTAATACACCGTACTTTCGTCCTTTTTACCTTTGGCGAGTGCCTGCCGCAACTCACTTTCCGCCCGATCCAACTCTCCCATTTCCAGGGACAGCATGGCCACTGCGAATGCCAGGTCAGCGCTTTCCGGATGCGCACCGAGAAGCCGCTGAAATTCCGTTCGCGCTTCCGTATACTGTTTTTGCTCCAGCAACATGCGCGCGTAAACCAAACGTGCCTCGGCAGCCTCGGGATAAGCGGAAAGATAATTTTTCAGGGCCGCCTGAGCCTGTTGCGGTGATTCCTGTTGCAGAAATTGCACCTCAAGCAGCGCAGCCAATTCCCATTCCGGACGCAATGCACGCGCTTGACGCACTTCTTCAAGTGCGAGTTCACGCTTGCCGGCCAAGGCAGCAGCCTGCGCCTGCACCAGATGCCCCTCTGCTACACGCGGATAAGGTTGTGCCAGTTCATGCAAAAGTTTAAGGGCTGCATCCTTATCCGGATAACGCAGCAACAAGGAGTAAATTTGCGTGAACGTATTGCCCGCCTGGTCCGGGTAATCGGCCAGCATCTCGACCAGATAAGGGCGTGCTTCATCCAGTCTTCCCCCGCTTAGCAGCACCGTGCTTAATAACTGTTTTGCCTGGTGCGATGAGGGCTCCAGTTTTAACCATAGATTAAGCGCCTCCACTGACTTGTCCATCTGGTGCGCATCAAAAGCCAGTTGTGCGGCCCGGCGCGCTATCCGCGGATCCTTGGTATCATTCGCCAAGTCCAAATAAACCTGGGCGGCCAACTCTGGATTTCCGCGTTGGCTGGCCATATCTCCCAGCAAAAATTCATACAGCATATCCCCGGTCAATTCCAGCTTGGGCAAATTTAACTGTTGTTCTGCGACCGGATGTGGCAACGTTTCCTCCTGCCTGGGCTGGTCAATGGCCACGTGCTGTGGCGCGTGCACACAGGCAGCCAGCAACAAAGAAAGGAAAATAGCGTTGCGTTTTAATATCTTCATGGTTGGCAAGTTTGTTGGTATGTTGTATACAGAAGGGCAGTTCGACACGTGCACTGGTAAAATAATTCAACTTTGAGTTTTTTGAGGCTCCCATATTAGGTTATATTGGGCTTCTATCACAACCCGCAATCAAATTATTGGATGTCCGCCACCCCTCTAACCCTGTCCGCACGTAACCTGTACCGCAGTTCCGGCCAGCGCGAGATCATCCGTGACGTGTCGCTGGAACTACAGCACGGCGAAGTGCTTGGCCTGCTCGGCCACAACGGTGCGGGCAAAAGCACCACGTTGCAGTTGCTTGCCGGCGCACTATTGCCGCAATCGGGAATAATTGAAATATGCGGCCACGATCTCGTGCGCCAGCCCCTGCAAGCCAAGGCGCACATCGGTTTCCTGCCGGAAATCCCGCCGCTTTACCGCGAGATGCGCGTGGACGATTACCTGATATTTGCCGCCAGACTGCATCGGGTGATGCCTGCGCAAATTGCCAATTGTTTGACTGAAACCAAGCTGCGTTGCGGTTTGCAGAATAGTGGCAATAAAATCATCGGGACACTTTCCAAAGGCTACCAGCAGCGCGTCGGCATCGCGCAGGCGATCATCCACCAGCCGGAGGTCATTATCCTCGACGAACCTACGGTCGGTCTGGATCCTTCGCAAATTCGCGACATCCGCACACTCATCCGCGAGTTGGGGGATGCGCACAGTGTTATTCTATCCACCCATCTGTTAAACGAAGTTGCCAGTATTTGCGACCGCGTCGAGATCATCCATCACGGGCGGCTGGTTTACGGCGACAGCAGCGAGCGAATGCAACAGTACGGTCACCGGCCCGGCTTTATCGTCACCTTGCTTGCTCCTCCCGCGCTTGCCGAACTGCAGGCCATCAGCGGGGTGCAGCAAGTGGAACAACTTTCCGCCACGCAATTCCGTATCCTTTACGCCGCCGACACCCAACCCGGTGCCGGGCCGGATCCGGGAACATTATTGCTGGGGCTTGCCGCGCAGCATGGCTGGCAGGCAAAACAACTGGTTCCGCTGCAAGCGCGGCTGGAAGATGTATTCATGCAAATTACCCAAGGTGAATGAAAGAAGAAGCATGATTCTCGCTATTGCCCACAAGGAATTCCGCAGCCTGTTCGCCACACCCTCAACATGGCTGATTCTGGGGGGATTGCAATTCATCTTTGCCTGGTTTTTCTTGGCACGGCTGGACGCCTTCCTGCAGGTTCAGGCACAACTGGCGCAGATGGCCAACGCGCCGGGAGCCACACTGGCGGTTGCCGTCCCGCTGTTCGGCACTCTCGCGTTGATCCTGATGATGATCGTTCCGGTGTTCACCATGCGCCTGTTCGCCGAGGAACGGCGCAACCGGACGCTGGCATTACTCATGACGGCACCGGTTTCGGGCATGCACATCGTACTGGGCAAGTTTTTTGGTCTGATGCTATTTCTGTTGCTGATAGTTGCAAGCTGCACTTTGATGGTGTCGTCGCTGGCCGCCGGCACGCAACTGGATACCGGGCTGCTGCTCAGTAACGCTCTGGGATTGCTGTTGCTCGCCTCCAGTTATGCTGCGCTGGGATTGTATATTTCTTCCCTCACCGCGCAACCGCTGGTCGCCGCCATCACCGCCATCGGTGCGCTGTTCGGGCTGTGGCTGCTGGAAGTCAGTGCAGTGGATAACGATTTCGCATGGCGCATGCTTGCGCCTATCAGCCATTTCCAGAGCTTCAATGTTGGCCTTCTGAATAGTGTGGACATGGTTTATTTTATTATATTCATTGTAATGTTACTGCTTCTCACCATACGCCGCATACACAACAACCGGATTTACGGCTGAGATGAAATTCTTCCAGTCTAAACTGTTGCTCAAAAATATAGCATTCGCCATAGCGTTGCTGATCGCTGCGGTCGCGCTATACCGGTTCGCTTCCCTTCACCCAATGCAATGGGATATTACCCAAAGCGCCATCAATACACTGGAATCCGGCAGTGTTGACGTGCTCCAACAAATGCCCGGTGAAATCAAGCTCACGGTGTATGCCACCGGACAGGATGCCAACCAAGGGGATATGCATAAGCTGATTCGCGGCTTCGTTGCCCTGTATCAGCGTTACAAGCGGGACATTACGCTTACATTTATTGATCCGGTGAAGCAACCTGAGGACGCGCGCAAAGTCAACATTCAGACTAACGGAGAAATGCTGGTGCAATACGGCGGGCGCGTCGAGCACATCACTTTGCTCAGCGAACAGTCGCTTACAGGCGCACTGCTGAGGCTTGCCCACAGCAAGGACAAACTGTTGATGTATCTGGACGGGCATGGCGAACGCAAGCTTGATGGAATCGCAAACCACGACCTTGGCGAATTCGGCAAACGGTTGCAGCAGAACGGCTACCGCCTCAGCAGCCTGAACCTGACCATCGCGCAGGATGTGCCCGCCAATGCCAGCATGTTGCTCATCACACAGCCGCAGATTGACCTGTTACCGGGGGAAGTGGACAAATTACTGCGCTACGTCGCTCAGGGTGGAAATATCCTGTGGCTGGTGGATGCCGAACCGCTCCACGGGTTGGAGCCGCTCGCCGAAAGACTCCGCCTGTTGCTCACTCCCGGCATTGTGATCGACCCCGCCGCAGAAGAAATGCGGGCTCCGGCGAATTGGGCGTTGGCAGCGGGTTATCCGCCGCACCCCGTCACCCGCAACTTCAATCTGATAACCGTGTTTCCTTTTGCCCGTGCCATTGGCTCGGAAGAAAATGAAACATGGCAGCGCACCATACTGGTGGAAACTGCACCACGCGGCTGGGTAAGTAGCCGCGCGCCGAAAGACAAACCACATTTCGATAAAAATTACGATGTTCCGGGCCCGGCAACCATTGCACTCGCCCTGCAACGCGACATCAATGACCGCGACCAGCGTATCGTCGTCGTCGGCAGCGGTTCATTCCTCGCCAACGCCTATTCCGGCAACGGCGGTAATATTGATCTCGGTATCAACATGGTGAACTGGCTCGCCAACGAAGAAAAACTCATTGCCACCCAGCCGCGTGCGGTGAAGGATAGTGCCATTACCCTGAGCAAAACCAGGCTGGCGATCATCAGCGGGAGCTTTTTGCTTGCCTTGCCAATGCTACTGATGCTGGCAGGGGGAGTGCTTTGGTGGCGCAGGCGAGGATAGCCTCCTCACCTGCCATTATCGTGAAATTCAAAAAGCGGGATACGGTTATTGGCAATGTAACTCACCATGCACACAGTTGTGCAGTGCCCCATGAACTTCAACCTGCTGCTACCGGGTAACCGGGTTGCCGCTCTGTTGCAACAATGCCTGATCGAGCTGTGCAAGGGTGATGACCTTGCGTGCCAGCAGATACCCTCCAAAACGTCCATGCTTTTTAGGGTCGAAATCATCAAGGCATCTCTGTAAATCCTGTTCGGACAATACTCCCATTTCTATCAGAATATCCCCGACAGGCCGGCGCGGCTTTGCTGCGTCGGTCAATAAGCGGGCGGCAGAGCTATTGCTGCTATTATCAATATACAAAGGGTTATTCTGGTCAAAGGTGCGGCCCAATGCCTGTATCCCGCTCCATGCGGGGCTGTCTTTGTGGTGATTCAAGAATTCCCGTGCGGTTTTCTCGAATTCTGCCGCTTTCCCGAGAGAGGAATAGATAGATAACAATAACGACCAGGCGTTGACTTTCGAGGGATGTTTTTTGATGATTTCCTGCAATATCTCGGCCGCCTTGGCCGGGCGGCCATGAGTGGAATAAAGCTCAGCTTCTTCCAGCATTGAATCTTCTTCAGACATCTCACCCTCGATTTTTTTGGGGGGAGTCCCGGCAACATCCGGCGCAGGGCGAGCCTGGACGCGGGAAGGCGGCAATTGTGACGATTTGGCTCCGGGTGCGGTAGCCGCATCGTCTGCCCCGTTCAGGATGGATTCGGCATTTTGTTGCGTGTCAATTCCGGTTCGCGATTTTATTTTGCTGTAGTAGCGCAACCCCAGCCACAGGGCAAGGATGGCCAGCACCAGCCCTAGAACGGTAAATAACTCATTTTGCGAATCCGGGGTTTTTTGTTGTACTTCCGGCTGTTTCACGGCGGTAGCCGGCTTGGGGTTGCTTTCCTGTGCGCCCGATGTTGCAGAAAGCGGCGCTGACGGCACCGCTGCGGATGCTGTTATCACAGCGGATGATGCAGCGGTGACAGGGGTAACACCCAACTGCGTCAGTTGTAATTTAAGTTCCCCCAGTTCGTCCTGCAACTGTTTGACCTGACGTTGCATGGCCAGGAATCTTACCATCTGCTCATCGGCATCAAGCATTTTTTGCCGATCCAACAGTAATTCGCGGCTTTTACTGCGGGGTTTTCCGATACGCGATTCATCGATCGGTTCACCGGAAAGTTCAAGCCTGAAAGATTCCGAACCGCCATGTTTTTTCCCGGCGGTGCTTACGGACGGTGGTCGCCGCTTATGGACAGGTCGTGCCGTTTTGTCGGCAAGATGCTTTTCGACCTTTGTTGGTGCTTCCCCAATATCGCGATGGTTCACGGCGGGAGCAGTGCCAAGTGCATCCGGCACGGGAGGTGGGGTTGTGTTTTCCGCTACCGGGGGAGTGCTGGGGGCAGTAATCGGTGCTTGCGAAACGGATGTATCCATATCCGGCAGGATAGTCAGCGTCTTGATTACGCTGCCCGCACCGGGGCATTTTATCTGTAGCCGCAATCTGGCAAACGCATCGTTAAACTGTGTGTGCGAACTGATGGCCACATACCGTTTCTCTCCCTCGGTTTTGAGGGACAGATTGGCTTTGGTCAGATAGCCGCTGGTATCTTCTTCATCCGTACCCGGTGCAACCAGCGACAGGCAGGCATCATCAATATGTTCGTCGCTTCCAACCGTCAGTTCAACCTGGGCAAATAACGGATCTCCCAGCCTGCTTTGCAATATAACCTCACCGATGCTGACAGCCTCAACGACGCCGGGGAAAGCCAGCACAATAGTTATGGCGAATGCCGCAATTGCGAGCAGGTTACGGGGCAGTTTTCGGATGTCCATTATTTAGGGTTCTGATTATAATACTGTGCGAACATACTACAATTTTGTTTAAATTCATATAGGCTGAAAGACCTATATACTGTGTTTGGCCGCTGATTTTACCTTATTGCCGCATACATGGCATTAGCAACCCGCATAAACGATCAACCTGGGAAATTTTCCATGCCTGAATTACCAGAAGTCGAGACAACAATGCGCGGACTCGCTCCGCACCTTCTTGGGCAATCCATTTCAAATGCAGTGATCCGCCATCCGCACCTGCGCTGGCCTATTCCTCCGGATCTCCCCCAATTACTGGTCGGACTAACCATTCGTTCTATTTCACGCCGCGCCAAATACCTGCTTATTGAATGTGACAGTGGCACGGTCATCCTCCATCTCGGCATGAGCGGCAGCCTGCGTATCCTTCCCGCTGATGCGGCGGTTGAGAAGCATGACCATTTTGATTTGTTGCTCTCAAACGGCCTGGTAATGAGGTTGCGGGATCCCCGCCGTTTTGGTGCGGTACTATGGTGTGAAGGCGATCCGGCGCGGCATCCGCTGCTGGCTCAACTTGGGCCGGAGCCGCTGCAAGAAGATTTTACCGCCGATTATCTCTATCGTGCCACGCGCAAACGCAGCGTAGCAATCAAGCTGGCCATCATGGATAATCACATAGTCGTTGGCGTAGGCAACATCTACGCCAACGAAGCCTTGTTCCGCGCGGGAGTCCGCCCGCAATTAACTGCCGACAAGCTGAGCAAGCCGCGTTGCGCGCGGCTGGTGCAAGTCATCCGGGAAACATTGACGGAAGCCATCGCACTTGGCGGCAGCAGCCTGCGCGACTTCGTTAACAGCGATGGTAAGCCGGGCTATTTCCAGCAACAC
The DNA here is from genome assembly GCA_903873725.1 of uncultured Nitrosomonadales bacterium. Taxonomy (GTDB): domain Bacteria; phylum Pseudomonadota; class Gammaproteobacteria; order Burkholderiales; family Gallionellaceae; genus CAIQPV01. The sequence goes on along the minus strand of CAIQPV010000273.1, from coordinate 2,118 downwards.
TATTGGGTGTATGGACGGGCGGGGGAACCATGCCATACGTGCGGTACACCCATCAAATTAATCAAGCAGGGGCAGAGGTCGAGTTTCTACTGTCCGGTGTGCCAAAAATAGACGGATCGAGTTCCCGATTGGGAACGCGAGCTGATTTTAATGCCGGTCCGGCGCGTCATGCAGTTATCCTGTGGGATAATCGCATTTATGAATTCTCCCCTGCTCTCCGGCCTTAATCCCGAACAACGCGCTGCCGTCACCCTGCCCGCCCAGTCTGCGCTGATTCTTGCCGGTGCCGGCAGCGGCAAGACGCGCGTGTTAACTACCCGCATTGCATATCTCATCAGCACAAGTGCCGTCAGCCCGCATGGCATTCTGGCGGTGACGTTCACCAACAAGGCGGCGAAGGAGATGGTCACGCGCTTGTCCGCCATGCTGCCGATCAATACGCGCGGCATGTGGATCGGCACTTTTCACGGGCTGTGCAACCGCATGTTACGTGCGCATTACCGCGAGGCGAACCTGCCGCAGACTTTTCAGATTCTGGACAGTGGCGATCAGCTTTCTGCCATCAAGCGACTGATGAAGGCGATGAATGTCGATGACGAAAAATTTCCGCCGCGCGAAGTGCAGTATTTCATCAGCGGCAATAAGGAAGAGGGCTTGCGCGCTCATGAGGTAGAGGCCTTTGATCCCTTTACCCGGCGCAAGGTGGAAATTTTCACCGAGTACGATGCGCAATGCCAGCGCGAGGGCGTGGTGGATTTTTCCGAGTTGTTGTTGCGCTGCTACGAACTGTTGTCGCGCAATGCCGTGCTGCGCGAGCATTACCAGGAGCGCTTCAAGCATATTCTGGTGGATGAATTTCAAGATACCAACAAGCTGCAGTACCAGTGGCTGAAACTGTTGGCAGGGCAGCATAATGCGCTGTTTGCGGTGGGAGATGACTACCAGTCGATCTACGCGTTTCGCGGCGCGAACGTCGGCAACATGCAGCAACTGACGTGCGATTTTCAGGTGCAGAGTGTCATCAAGCTGGAGCAGAACTACCGTTCGCACGGCAACATCCTCGATGCTGCCAATGCGCTGATCCAGAACAACAGTAATCGTCTCGGCAAGAATTTGTGGACGGCAGAACACAAGGGCGAAGCGCTGCGAGTATACGAAGCGCCGACCGACACGGAAGAGGCCAGATTTATTGTTGATGAAGTGCATCAGCTTCAAAGCGAAGGCATGAAACTCTCAGGAATGGCGCTGCTGTACCGCTCCAACGCGCAGTCGCGGGTGCTGGAGCATGCGCTGGTTTCCGCCGGATTATCGTATCGGGTGTACGGTGGCCTGCGCTTTTTCGAGAGGCAGGAAATCAAGCACGCGCTGGCCTATCTGCGCCTGATGGAAAATACCGACGACGACAATGCGCTGCTGCGCGTGATTAACTTTCCCACGCGCGGCATCGGGGCGCGCAGCATCGAGCAATTGCAGGAAAGCGCGAGAATACACAACACCACGCTGTGGGATGCTGCGGCGCGGGCGGGAGGCAAGGTCACTGCGTTTGTTGGGTTGATCGATATGTTGCGCAACGACACGCGCGAATTGCCGCTGCCCGAGATCATGGATCATGTGTTGCAGCACAGCGGCCTGATTGCACACTACCAGAATGAAACCGGCGCAAAGAAGCGCGAGGCGCAGGAACGGCTGGAGAACCTCAACGAACTGATCAACGCCGCAACTTTATTTGTGTATGAAAACGAAGACGACAGCCTGACCGCCTTTCTTACTCATGCCGCCCTGGAGGCGGGCGAGCATCAGGCCGGGGATAGCGACGATGCGCTGCACCTGATGACAGTACATGCGGCCAAGGGCTTGGAATTCGACGCCGTGTTCATCACCGGTCTTGAGGAAGGATTATTCCCGCACCAGAACAGCAAGATGAATGACGGCGGCCTGGATGAGGAGCGCCGCCTGATGTACGTCGCCATCACGCGGGCGCGCCGCAGACTCTACCTCACCTTCGCGCAGAGCCGCATGTTGCATGGTCAAGTGAATTATAGTCTGGTGTCGAGCTTTTTACGTGAACTTCCGGATGACTTGTTGCACTGGATCACGCCACGTATGGCACAGCGCAAT
>CAIQPV010000272.1 GCA_903873725.1 uncultured Nitrosomonadales bacterium | reverse complement strand
TGGATGATAGTTCCCGCGATAACTCACCAGACGCGACTGGTTGTTGTCATAGCTGTTATTGGTAAGCCCATGCGGGGATAAAATATTGTTGGGATTGCTGCTCAGATTGTCATATCCATTATCGGCGGTGTAACCCAGCGTTACCCGATAATCAAAATTTTCGCCATGCTTGCCAAAATACGCAGCCTCATCGTTAATTCCCTTGGTACCGTGCGTAATTTTAACGCTTCTGCCATCTACTTCACTTGCATCCCTGGTGATAATATTGATCACCCCTTGGGTAGAATTTGCCCCATACGATGCAGCAGCCGGACCTCGAATCACTTCAATACGCGCAATATCGCCTATCGTGATCGGCAGATTTGACCAGTCCACCGTATTATTGGGTGACATATACACACTGCGTCCATCAAGCATGACCTGCATGCGTCTTGAGTATTGATCTGTTATCCCGTGGTACGAAACAACAGCCTGACTTCCCTTGTAATAGCTCACGTACATACCGGGAACCAACTTGAACAGATCGGTTATGCTGCGGAAACCCGATGCGACGATCATCTTGCGGTCAATCACGGTCATTGCGTTCGGTGCTTCGGACAAAGGTTGTGATAATCGGGAGGCCGTTAACACCATAGGAATTTCCTGAAGAAAATCCTTCTCGGACAATTCCTCCGCCGCAGCCGGACAACAGATATTAAATGCCAGAAAAAGAGTTAATAATCCCCTTCTCTGTCGGGAAATTACCCTCAATTGTCTGTTCACTCCGTTCGCACTGATCATAATTGTTGATTTCTACGATGCGCCAATTATAAAAAAAGCCCCATCAACAAGCGATGGGGCTTTTTTCGTACTGCATTTCGATATTATTACTCTGATACTGGCGCGGCAGCTTCCGCAGAAAGCAGGGCCTTCATGCTTAAACGCAGCCTGCCCTTTTCGTCGGCTTCCAATACTTTCACTTTTACGATCTGGCCTTCTTTCAAGACATCCGTCACGGCGTGAATACGCTCGTTGGAAATCTGCGAAATGTGCAGCAAGCCGTCTTTGCCCGGCATGATATTTACAATCGCGCCAAAGTCCAGCATCTTGACCACCGGGCCTTCGTAAGTCTTGCCCACTTCCACTTCCGCCACGATGTCTTCGATGCGCTTCTTGGCCGCAGCACCGCCTTCCGCGCTCACGCTGGAAATTGTGACATTGCCTTCATCATCAATGTCAATGGAAGTGCCGGTTTCTTCGGTCAAGGCACGAATTACCGCACCGCCCTTGCCGATCACATCACGGATTTTTTCCGGGTTGATCTTGATCTTGATCATGCGCGGGGCGTGTTCCGAGACTTCACCGCGTACCATCGGCATGGCCTGTTTCATGATACCCAGAATGTGCAGGCGCCCTTCACGAGCCTGCACCAAGGCGGCTTGCATGATGTCGCGCGTGATGCCGTTGATCTTGATATCCATCTGCAAAGCAGTAATACCCTGTTCCGAACCGGCAACCTTGAAATCCATGTCGCCGAGATGATCTTCGTCGCCGAGAATATCGGTCAGTACGGCAAAACGGTTGCCATCCTTGATCAGGCCCATGGCGATACCTGCCACATGCGTCTTGAACGGCACACCCGCATCCATCATCGCGAGACAACCGCCACATACCGAAGCCATCGAACTGGAACCATTGGATTCGGTAATTTCGGAAACCACGCGGATCGAGTAACCAAACTCTTCTTCGGTAGGCAACGCGGCAACCAGTGCGCGCTTTGCCAGGCGGCCATGGCCGATTTCGCGGCGCTTGGGTGTACCGACCCGGCCGGTTTCACCCGTCGCATACGGCGGGAAGTTGTAGTTCAGCATGAAACGATCAGAATACTCTCCTTGCAGCGCGTCGATTTTCTGCGCATCGCGTGCAGTGCCCAGCGTGGCAACCACCAGAGCCTGAGTTTCGCCGCGAGTAAACAGTGCAGAACCGTGCGTGCGCGGCAGTACACCGGTACGAATAGTGATCGGACGCACGGTGCGCGTGTCGCGACCATCGATACGCGGATCGCCGCTGAGGATTTGGCCGCGAACAATTTTGGCTTCCAGCGAGCTGAACAGATCGTTGACAGCATTCTTTTGCAGCGCCGCATCGGCAGCCAGCAAGGCATCCACAACACGCGTGCGAATCGCATCAACTTGAACGGTGCGCGCCTGTTTCTGGCGTACAGCGTAAGCCGCTTGCAAATCATTCTCGGCCAGTTCGGCGATCTTGGCAATAAGTGCCTCGTCTTTGGCAGGAGGCGTCCAGTCCCAGGCATCCTTGCCGATTGCATCGGCCATTTCGTTGATCGCGTCGATCACCACTTGCATCTGCTGGTGGCCGAACATGACTGCGCCCAGCATAATATCTTCGGACAACTCTTGCGCTTCCGATTCCACCATCTGCACAGCCTTCACCGTACCGGCAACCACCAAATCCATCTTGGATTCTTTGAGTTGGTCGGCAGTCGGGTTGAGCACATAATTGCCCTCAAGATAACCCACGCGCGCGGCACCGATGGGGCCGTCAAACGGAATGCCGGATATCGCCAAAGCGGCGGAAGCACCGATCATGGAAGGAATGTCGGAATCAATCTGGCTGTCGGAAGATACCACCGTGGCAACGATTTGCACTTCGTTGTAAAAACCCTCAGGAAACAGCGGGCGCAACGGACGGTCAATCAGGCGCGAAGTCAGAATTTCCTTTTCGCTCGGGCGCCCCTCGCGGCGGAAGAAGCCGCCGGGGATCTTGCCTGCTGCATAGGTACGCTCTTGATAGTCCACCGTCAGCGGGAAAAAATCCTGTTCCGGCTTGGCGTTTTTCATACCTACCACGGTTACCAGTACCACCGTGTCGTCCAGGCTAACCATCACTGCGCCACTTGCCTGACGTGCAATTTCGCCGGTTTCCAGGGTAAGTTGATGACTTCCGTATGTTATTGTTTTCTTGTAGTGACTCAAGGTTCGCCTCTCTCTTTAGACATAACACGACGCCAAAGCGCCATGATCGGTGCTACAAACATAATGTAATAGTTGAAACAAAATGGGCCGCATTCGCGACCCACTTGATGTGTTGCTTACTTGCGCAATTCCAGACGTTGAATCAGCGAACGGTAACTTTCTTCGTTCTTGCCCTTGAGGTAATCCAGCAATTTGCGACGACGGCTCACCAAGCGCAGCAAGCCGCGACGGGAATGGTGATCC
>CAIQPV010000271.1 GCA_903873725.1 uncultured Nitrosomonadales bacterium | reverse complement strand
GCGCGAACTGTGCGCAGTTAACAATATTAGCTACCAAGCAGCACGCGATCTTCTGTGCGGTAAATCGAAAGGCCGTCGCGGGGATGCTCACCGCGCCGCCGTGTTTCTCGGAATCAAACCCAACCCGGAAAAGTTTGCCGCCTAATTATGAACCCTTCTTACTTTCATCAATTCCAGGATTGCTTCATTGAACCAATCCATTCATCACTGAAACTGGAATGCATTTGCAAAACAGCATCGCAAATCAAGCAAGACTTCCACCAACGCGGAATCACTTTTACCACATGGGCCAAAGTAAATGGCTACTCCAGCCGCGAGGTATACCTCGTATTAAACGGTCAAGCTAAAGCCCGTTACGGACGAGCCCACGAAATCGCAGTCAAGCTCGGTCTTAAATCTAACCCAGAACAACTAGCCGCTTAACCACTGATCTATACACCATGAATAATATTACGCATGTTTGTATTTTACGCAATAAAAATGTCTTTTACCTGTTCCAAGGAGTTATTTGTTCAGAACGTCTTGATGGGAGTGACTTCTGATGATACGGCGAAATTGGAAACGGGTTCAGCCCACCAGCCTTCGCGACGCTTTGCGGCTCTGCAAAGACCATGCCCTTGAAAAGAAAAACTACTCTGTGGAGCGTATTGCCGACCTGATGGGGATCACCGCCGATCTGCTTTACAAATGGCTGGCGAATGGCCGCATGCCTGCCTCGTTAATTCCCGCATACGAACATTTCACCGGGATTCATTTTGTGTCTCGCTGGCTGGCCGCAAGTTGCGGCCATTTAACTATTGCAGTCCCAACCGGCCGCAACGCCAGCGCCTCCGACATTCAAGCTTTGCAGGAGCTGCTTAATACCGCAGTCGGCCAGTTGATCAAGTTTCACGGTGGCAATGCGGAAGCCGACGCCACGCTGGCCGCGATTCAGCAGGGTATGGAAAGCCTTGCCTGGCACAAGGGAAATGTTGAGAAGCACCTGCAACCCGAATTTGAATTTAACCAGGAGTGAACATGAAAAACATCAACGAGATCAGTTATACACTGAGCAAACAAGTGCCAGCCATGCTGCGCGGTTTTGCGATCCAGACCAACTATGGAGATTTGTGGATTGATGCCAAGGACGCAGCGCCCTTTGCAGAACTCGCCAACAAGCTTCTTGAAAAGCAATACCTCGCAGCGAGGCCCAAAGGAGGTCAAGCATGACCCGCCAAGACTCCGAAAAACTTTTGGCCGGGCACCCGGATGACCGTAATTCGGTCGGCAAGATGATCGACTTGCTGGATGCCCTATCCGGTTGTGTAGTCAAAGGTGCCTCCAACGGCGCATTGGCAAAGGGGCTGGAGCTTTCCCCGAGCACAGTCACAGTAATGATGAAAACCCTCATCAATAAAGGCTGGGCACGCAAGGACGAGGTGACCGGACATTTTCACCCGACTGCAAAGATGGGTCAGATATTCGGCAACGTGCTGGCCGAGATCGACAAAGCCGAACGCCATATTGCAGAAATCAAACACAACTTCACCCGCAATTAATTGGAGACAACAATGGGACGCACCGCAAAAAATAAAGAGCTGGATTCCACACGTTCAGGTTTTAACGAAAAACGTATGGATGAGGCCGAGCAAGCCACGCAGCAACT
>CAIQPV010000270.1 GCA_903873725.1 uncultured Nitrosomonadales bacterium | reverse complement strand
TGTGGTTGCTTCAAGGGCTGTTCTATCTGGCGCTGTCACTGAATGAATTGGGGCAGAAGCAAGAGGCTTCCGCATTATTGGCGGCAGCCGCGCCGCTGGACCACCCCGGATGCGTTGACGCGCATTTGTTCGTGGCCAAAACCTTGTTAAATTCCACCAACCTGACCACCGAGGCTCTCCGCACCGGCACCCAGAGTTCCACTAATTTCACCGCCGAAACCCTTTACAGCGTGGAACGGCATTTGCTAAACGCCATCGCCTTGGAACCGCAGTCACTGGAAGCCAACGAGATGCTGGGCCGTTTTTACATCAACACGCACAATCCAGCCAAGGCGCGCACACGGTTGATGAAAATCTACGCCGCCAAGCCCGACACCGCCCTCTTGCTGGCAATCACCTGGGTGATGGATAAGGATTCGGCGGCGGCCATTCTCTGGTCGGATCGCGCCATCATGGCCTATGAGAAAAACCTGATTGATTCTGCGCCAAATTATAGTCCGGATGACCGGTTGGGCTTGGTGCAGGCATTATCCATCAAACAAATGTATGCGCCAACCCAGGAAGCCGTGGCCCCTGAGCCGAGGAAAGTCTCCAGCACGGCACCGCAAGATAGCCCGCCATTTTGGCTGGGAGTCGTGCGCCTGTTGATGTTCAACGGCAAATTTTCGCCGGCGCTGCAAACGCTCAATCAGCAGATCCGTCGCAACGTTTCACGGCATTATTATTTCCCATACCTCTTCCGGTAATATTCCAGAAAGCGTGCAATACGCCCCATTGCTTCAATGAGATCGTCCGCGTTGGGCAGGAATACCACGCGGAAGTGATCCGGATGAGGCCAGTTGAAGCCGCTACCCTGAACTACCAGCACCTTCTCGGTTTCCAGCAATTCAAGAATAAACTTCTGGTCATCCGCTATCGGATACATCACCGGATCGAGGCAGGGAAACAAGTACAGCGCTGCTTTCGGCTTGATGCAGGTCACCCCCGGAATCGCGGTCAGTAGTTGATAGGCAAGGTCGCGCTGTTTTGCCAAACGTCCACCGGGCACGACCAGATCATTGATGCTCTGGTAACCGCCCAGCGCCGTCTGGATTGCGTACTGACCCGGCACGTTGGAGCAGAGGCGCATTGAGGCCAGGATACCAAGGCCGTCTATATAATCCTGAGCATGCTTTTTCTCGCCTGACACGATCATCCAGCCCGCGCGATAACCGCACGCGCGGTAGTTTTTAGACAGACCATTAAATGTGACGAACAGAATATCATCTGCAAGCGATGCAATCGAGGTATGGATCGCTCCGTCGTACAGCATTTTGTCGTATATTTCATCGGCGAACAAAATCAGATCGTTCTGGCGCGCAATCTCAATAATCTCCAGCAGTATTTCATTCGGATACAGCGCGCCTGTTGGATTATTCGGATTAATGAGCACAATGGCACGGGTATTGGATGTGATCTTGCTGCGTATGTCAGCAAGATCGGGCATCCATCCGGATTGTTCGTCGCACAGATAATGGCGCGGCGCACCTCCCGCCAGCGTCACTGCGGCTGTCCACAGCGGGTAGTCGGGCGCAGGCACCAACACTTCATCGCCGTTGTTAAGCAGTCCCTGCATCGACATCACGATCAGCTCGGATACTCCGTTGCCGATAAAGATATCTTCCATCCCCACCCCGGCAATTTTTTTCTGCTGGGTATAGTGCATGATGGCCTTGCGCGCCGCGAACAACCCCTTGGAATCGGAATAGCCAGAGGAATTCGGCAAATTGTGAATCACATCCTGCTGGATTTCTTCCGGTGCCTCGAAACCGAAGGGCGCCAAATTGCCGATATTCAGCTTGATAATACGATGGCCATCCTCTTCCATCTGCCTTGAACGTGCCATCACCGGGCCGCGAATGTCATAGCAGACATTAGACAGCTTAACGGATTTCAGCACCGGGCGCATCGATGCCCTGTTGTTTGTGTCAGGTTTTTTCACAATATTCTTTCAAATCAAACCACAAAATCTATATATTCCAAGCATCCGCAATCCGGTAGAATTGCCCTTAAATCACGGGCGGCAAAGTGTTGAATTCTATCCGAGCAGGGCCTTTGCAGCAAATGGAGTTCCCTTGAAACTACATCTCAACACAAGCATTTCCCAAAAAATATTCACCGCACACGGCAAAGGCTACGTCACGGTCAGCGGCGAACGTTTCGAACATCCTATCGTGGTCACTCCGGAGCAAGTACTGACTGACTGGCAGCCGCAAGGGTTTGACGCGCTCGACGAAACGCATTTCGCCTATTTCCTGGCTCTCAAACCCGAGATCGTGTTGCTCGGTACAGGCGGAAAGCAATGCTTTCCCCGTCAACGCTTATATCATGCGCTCTCCGTTGCTGGCATTGGCGTAGAATTCATGGACAGCGCCGCTGCTTGCCGAACCTATAATATTCTGATGGCTGAAAACCGCAAGGTAGTGGCTGCAATCCTGTTCTAGGGAAACGCGGATTTATCCGTCATCCTCGCGAAGGCGGGGATCCAGTCCTTTAATCTACTGGGTTCCCGCCTTCGCGGGAACGACGAAACCGAATAAATCTGCGTTTCCCTAGGTTTGCTTAATTGCATCTCCCTCGGTCAATATGGCAAATGGATAGATTGGGTGCCGCCAAACCGGACAGATCAAAAACTCGCGAAACGTCCCGGCTCCGTGCTGTGTAGTTAGACATTCCCCCGTACACCCTTTAGACTTGCGCACTTTTTGACCGGTTTTCATCATGTCCGCCGACATCGAACAAACAATAAACGAACCTGCTGCAGTGCCGCGCGAGCTGATTGCGCGCGAAGTGGCGCGCCGCCGTACCTTCGGCATTATCTCCCACCCTGATGCGGGGAAGACCACCCTTACCGAGAAACTCCTGCTGTTTTCGGGCGCGATCCAGCTCGCCGGAACAGTAAAGGGACGCAAGAGCGGTCGCCATGCCACATCCGACTTTCTTGAGATAGAAAAGCAGCGCGGCATTTCGGTCGCCAGCTCGGTGATGCAGTTCGAGTACCGCGACCATGTGGTGAACCTGCTCGATACGCCCGGTCACCAGGATTTTTCCGAGGATACTTACCGTGTGCTCACCGCAGTGGATTCCGCGCTGATGGTGATCGATGCAGCCAAAGGCGTGGAAGCACAGACCATCAAGCTGCTCAACGTATGCCGTATGCGCAACACGCCGATCATTACCTTTATGAACAAGATGGATCGCGAGGTGCGCGACTCGCTGGATTTATTGGATGAAGTGGAATCGGTGCTCAATATCCAGTGTGCGCCGGTGACCTGGCCTATCGGCATGGGCAAAACTTTTCGCGGCGTGTACCACTTGTTGCGCGACGAGATCATGTTATTTGCGGCGGGCGAAGAGCGAGACACTCAGGAATTCGAGATCATCAAAGGCATTAACAATCCGCGTCTGGCTGAGATGTTCCCGCTGGAGATCGAACAACTGAAGATGGAAGTGGAATTGGTGAAGGGCGCATCACACCCTTTTGATTTACAACGCTTCCTTGATGGCAAGCAGACGCCGGTATTCTTCGGCTCGGCAATTAATAATTTCGGCGTGCGCGAGATTCTGAACGCACTATTGGATTGGGCACCAGCGCCCATTCAGCGCGATGCCACGGTGCGCACCGTGCAGCCAACCGAGCAGGCTTTTTCCGGCTTCGTTTTCAAGATACAGGCCAACATGGATGCCAATCACCGCGACCGTATCGCCTTTCTGCGCGTATGTTCCGGCCATTTCGAGCGCGGCATGAAGATCAAGCATCTGCGCATCAACCGCGAGATTCGCGTGTCTAATGTGGTGACTTT
>CAIQPV010000269.1 GCA_903873725.1 uncultured Nitrosomonadales bacterium | reverse complement strand
GAGAAAATCGGTTGTAGAACCTCTATCGAAGCTGCCCCATTTTGGGGCATTTTCTTCGCCAGCAATGACTGGGTTATTTCTTGGCTCCATTAACTGCTGTTTTCAACTTGGCTTCAGCTATTACTTATTTTTACATTCTTGTTCAATTAGTTCAGCCAAGTTGTCCAGATTATGTACGGTTAATGTCGGATCAATTCCCCACGGATCGAATATTGCTTCTGGCGAGCGTTTAACCCATACGGCTCGCATTCCTGACGAGATAGCCCCAATAACGTCAAATGGATTGCTTGATATAAGCCAAGTATTGCCTCCAATAGCACCGGCTCTTCTTAGAAAATGACTATATACACCGGGGTTGGGCTTGTATGATTTCATTTCATCAACGCTTACCACGTCAAGGAAGTAATCTCGAATTCCGGCATGATTTAGTAATGCCTCTACCGCTTCATTGCTCCCATTAGAGAAAGTAAACATTCTAAAACCAAAATCCTTTGCCTGCGCTAATCCAACTTTAACATCATTGAACGCTGGCAAAATTTTGTATGCATCCATCAGGTTATTCTTAACCTCCCCGCTAAGCGGAACCTTAAAGCATGAGCTTGTGTAATCGAGAGCGTTGCTCGTACAGACAGCAAAATTTTCATAATTCTGCATCAGTCCACGGCGAAATGAATATTCAAGTTGTTTCTCACGCCAGGTTCGAGAGAAGTCAGCCGCTGCATTGCCGACATGTTTTGCCAATGCTGAAGTGACGCCATTTGTATCAATCAGCGTTCCATATACATCAATTGCAAGGGTGATAGACATATGATTCATTCTGAAGAGGTCATGACGCAGTTTACAGCAACTCCACAGCGGAAAAAAGAATGCAGCCAACCTAGCGTACAAGGTTGCTGATAATGACCGTTCGGTAAACGAGGTAGTAGCCTAATAATGCTCATTTTTCTTGCTTGAGTATCAGAGGGGGCGGGAGTAAAATTCAAAGAATCGAAATGAATAATCCCGATAATAAATTGGAAGTTTCAGCAGGAGGTTCTATATGCTGCGCACAAATAACACTTAACGACCAGTAGGCGCGTAAACATGAGTGACACACACATCAAATCAAGTTTAACTGCGCTTTCATTGGGCGCCATTGGTGTGGTATACGGCGATATAGGCACCAGCCCCCTTTATTCCTTGAACACAATTTTCACCGGCGGGGCAAACGCCGTTCCCTTGAATCCTGAGAATATTCTGGGCATTGTGTCGCTGATCTTCTGGTCGTTGATGGTGGTCGTTTCGTTTAAATATATCGCTTTTATCATGCGAGCGGACAACCGGGGCGAAGGGGGCATCATGGCATTGATGGCTCTGGCACTTGGAAAACTGGAAGATAAGGGGAAACTTCGTTCAGCGCTGATGCTGCTGGGTATTTTGGGCGCAGCGCTATTTTACGGGGATGGAATAATCACCCCGGCAATTTCCGTATTATCCGCAGTGGAAGGACTGCAAATTGCCAGTCCTGCTTTCAAGACTTTTGTCCTCCCTATAACGATAGTTTTGCTGGCTGGACTATTCATTTTTGAGCGCAAGGGCACTGCCAAAGTGGGCGCCCTGTTTGGACCCATCATGTGTGTGTGGTTTGTGACGATTGCCATTCTAGGTGTTTTGAATATCCTGAATGAACCCGGTGTTTTGAAGGCCTTAAATCCTTTATTTGGCCTATTTTTCTTGCAGTCTTCACCCTGGATTGGCTTTCTTTCACTAGGGGGAGTCCTGTTGGCTTTAACCGGTGCCGAAGCGCTTTATGCCGACATGGGACACTTTGGGAGAAAGCCCATCCAGCTTGCCTGGTTCGGTCTTGTGTTGCCTGCACTCATGCTTAATTATTTCGGCCAGGGTGCATTGCTCATACTCAATCCCAAAGCCATCGAGAACCCCTTTTATTTGCTCGCACCGGGTTGGGCACTCTACCCCTTGGTCATTTTGTCAGCCGTGGCCACGGTCATTGCTTCGCAGGCAGTAATTTCCGGAGCCTATTCGATGACCCAGCAAGCCACCCAGCTTGGATATTCCCCGCGAATGGAAACGCAACACACCTCAGATCAGGAAATCGGCCAGATATATGTGCCGGGAATCAATTGGGCGATGATGATTGCTGTGATCGCCCTGGTATTGGGTTTTGGCAGTTCCGCTAATTTAGCCGCAGCCTATGGTATCGCCGTATCGGGCACGATGACGATTACCACCATCCTGGCCTTTGTCGTGGTACGCAAGTTATGGGGTTGGGGATGGGTGAAGGGGGGATTGTTGATCGTTTTTCTGCTGACCATCGACCTTGCCTTTTTTGGCGCCAATGCCATGAAGATCATGGAGGGCGGCTGGCTTCCTTTGGTGTTGGGCTTTGCCCTGTTCCTGCTGATGACCACCTGGAAGCGTGGAAGGTCGCTGCTGCAGGAAAGGTTGGAGAGTAAAGCGCTTGATTTAATGCCCTTTGCCGAATCGATGGGGCAGGGGTCAGTCTCGCGGGTATCCGGAACTTCAATATTTCTGCATGCCAATCCGGACAGCGTGCCCCATGCTTTGCTACATAACTTGAAGCACAATAAAGTACTGCATGAGCACGTTGTCGTTCTATGCATTCGAATTCTGGACATTCCCCATACGTCTGATGAAGGCAAGGTGGAAAGCCAAACATTACCTAACAGCTTTTACAAGCTCATTATCAAATTTGGATTCAATGATGAGCCGGATATTCCAAAGGCACTGGAGCTTGCTGCAAAGCAAGGTTTACCGGTAGAGCCGATGGAAATATCCTATTTCATCGGGCGGCAGACGCTGATCCCGAGCGTGTCGTCAGACATGCCTATGTGGCGCGAGAAGCTGTTTATTGCCATGTACCGCAACGCAGGCAGCATTGTTGGATTCTTTAAAATACCGCCCGGGCAAGTGGTTGAAATGGGAACTCAGGTAGTTTTATAGCGCATCAAGTCCAATCCGGGCAACATGAAACTTTGCTCTGAAGTACCCCATATTATCTGTTTTATTGAGTGGAGATTGAACGCAGTCTGGGCTACACTTGGCGCTTAAGAAAAGAATTAAAATAATTCAAAGTGCAAACAGTGAGCACATTAATTGAAACAGGCACAGGAGTTTCACAAGCACCTGACAGTCATCAAGCAGGTGCGGGTGCGGCTAATGCTGCCTTATCCGGCATACGGCAATTCCCGCCCTCAGTAGCGTTGGTTTATGCCTCGGTTAATTACTCCCTTCAACAAGTCCTGGCCGGAATCCAGACTGCTGTTGGTGATGTGCCCATTGTTGGAACCACAACCGCCGGTGAAATCTGTGGGGGCATCTACCGACATAGCGTTACCGTGGTAGTTATTGCTTCACCTTATTTGTCAGTTCATGCCGCTATCGGGAATAGGGTGTCGGAAGACTGGCAACGAGCATTGGCACAAGCAGTCGAGAATCCTGCGATTTCTGCCTACGTAGAAGGCGAACAGCATTTAATCTCCGATCTTATATCTGGTGGAAAGTCTCTGTTCGCAATGATTTTCTATCCGGGAAACACTCGGGCAGCAAGTTCAATGGGTTATGAAATTCTTGAGACATTCAAGCAAATTAGCCTGGGTCGGATTCCCGTTTTCGGTGGGGCATCCGCCGACGATTGGCATATGGAAAGCAATTCGGTTTTTCTTGGAGGCCAAGTTCATCATGACAGCATTCTGGTTGCTATTTTTGAAACCCAGCTAGAAGTCGGCATCAGCCTTAGTCACGGGTTTGTCCCGATAGGACAGAGCATGATTGTGACCGGAGCAGAAGGGCATGAACTCATTTCCCTGGATCAAGTGCCGGCGGCCAAGGTGCTGGCCAAGGGCATGGGTAAAAACCAGGAAGATCTCGAAGGGCGGCACCTCACCCTTACAACTGGATACCCGCTAGGTTCGCATGATCCAATGGGACAATACAGCGTGAATATCGCATCTTATTTCACTCAACGCGGTGGCGTAAGAATGACTCAGCCGGTTAGCGTCGGTTCGGAATTAAGTTTGCTTGTTCATGATTCCGATAATTCTGTTCTTGCGGGACAGGAGGCAGTTCGGAAGGCAATGATTCGGGCATGTACCAACACTCCCGCATTAATACTTGTACATTATTGTGCTTTGCGACCGCGAATTATGGGTGAATCGCTGGTTCAAACGGAAATTGACAACTTGCTGGAAATCGCCGGAACAGCACCAGCAGCAGGATTTTTCAGTTTTGGGGAAGATGCTGTTGCTGACGATGGTATTTCTCGCCACAACAACGGGGCTGTTGCGGTATTAGTGTTGGGAGAACAGTTTTCAGCGACTGCCAAAGTAGCACAGGAAAACAGGCGTCTTCAACACCTGTTTGCAGCGCAGGCAGAGCAACGTCTATTGGCTGACGTTCTCAGGCAGATGGAGGAAGCCATTGCGGTGATTGACACAGAATTCCGTATCAGCTACGTCAATACGGCTTTCACCCAATTGTTTGGTTATGGCCCGGAAGAAGTGGTTGGGCATATTATTGATGAAATTTTTCCTCAGGATGATTTTAAAGCGATTGGTTCTATGGATATCTCCCAGATCACCGCAGAACAGTCAGTTTATCGCGGGGAAACCTATCGTAGTCACAAGAGCGGCAGATTGATTCCTGTTCGACTCTCCGTATCAACCTTGACAGACAATGAGTGGAAAATTACCGGCTTCGTCGCAGCCATGACTGACTTGACCAGTTTCATCCGGGCATCCGCCGAGAAACAAGCAAGTGAGGCTCGATATCGGGCAGCTTTTGATACCAGTCCCGATTCAGTAAATATTAACCGAATGTCCGATGGAATGTACTTGGTTGTCAATGACACTTTCCTGAAAGTCACGGGCTGGACAAGAGAAGAGGTGATAGGACGAACTTCCCTTGAAATAAATATCTGGCATGACCCCGCTGACCGGGAGCGTTTGGTCGATATCCTTAAGAAAAATCGCGAGTGCAGGGATTTCGAAGCGCAATTCGTAAAGAAAAATGGGGAATGTGTTGATGGATCAATGTCGGCCAGCGTGCTGAATCTCAACGGGGTTATGCATTCTTTCTTTCACCCGCGACATCACCGACCGCAAACTGGCGGAAGTTTCCTTGCGGGAAAGCGAGGCACGTTTCCGCCGCATCCTTGAACATGCACCGATTGGTATGGCTATCGCTGCGCTGGATGGCCGGATCGTTCAGGCTAACCAGGCTCTCTGCACCATTCTTGGCTATGAAGAAGCGGAACTTCAAAAGTTGAACATCCGCAACATTACCCATCCAGATGATCTGTCTCCTACCTTGGCTAATATAAACAGGATGCTTGGCGGAGAAGTTGATAATTACAGGATGGAAAAGCGCTTTATCCGCAAAAATGGGCAAGTCGTTTGGGCACAGCTTTCCTCATACATGGAGAGGGATGAACACGGCAAATTGCTTTTCAACATTGGTCAAATAGAAGACATTACCGAGCGCAAGGCGGCTGAAGAACAAATTCGCAATCTTGCTTTTTATGATGTATTGACACAACTCCCAAATCGTCGCCTGCTAAATGACAGACTTGGGCAAATGATGGCCGCCAGCAAGCGCAGTGGTCGTTATTGTGCATTCATGTTTCTGGATTTGGATAACTTCAAGCCGCTTAATGATACATATGGCCATGGGGTGGGTGACTTGCTGTTGATTGAAGCAGCCCAGCGGATCAATAGATGTGTACGCGAAGTTGATACGGTTGCACGTCTCGGTGGCGATGAGTTTGTAGTAATGCTCAGCGAATTGGATGTCGACAAAACCGAATCGATCAAACAAGCCGACATCGTAGCTGAAAAAATCCGTGCCTCGCTGGCTGAACCTTACTTGCTGTCAATTCAGCCGGAGGGTGAAGCGGAAACTGTTGTCAAACACTGCTGTACTTCAAGTATCGGAGTAGTAGTGTTCTGTGATCATGAAACGAGTAATGAAGACCTGTTCAAGAGTGCTGACAAGGCGATGTATAAAGCAAAGGAAGATGGAAAAAACCTGATTCGCTTCCTCGATCCCCAAGGCAGCAATGATGTGCATTCATTTGACCAAAATACCAGGGTTTTGCGGTTGAACTGGCATGATTCCTATGATTGTGGTGAATCTTCTGTTGATCAGGATCATCGCAAGTTATTTGATCTTGCCAATACGCTGATTGAGTCGGCGTTTACGCGAGATGAAAATCCTCAGGAATTTGATATGGCGATGAAAAACCTACTCGAACATGTCGTACAACATTTTGCAGATGAAGAGGCTGTTCTTGCACGGTACCAATACTCTGATCTTGAGAATCATGCCCATGCTCACAAGATATTAATTGAACACGCATTACAACTTCGTGACAAGGCAGTAACAAGCAGTTTATCGATAGGCGAATTATTGAACTTTCTTGCAGTCGAAGTGGTTTCACAGCACATGCTTAAGGAAGATCGCAAGTTTTATCCACTATTTCAAAATGCCGGCATCTCTGTATCATAGGAAAATGAAAAATAAGTTGATACAACGAATGACAATACTGAACCCAAGTATCTTTAGTTCGGGTTAAACTCAGGAATAGAATGAGATGGTTTAAAATAACCATTACCCCTTGGCAGAGGTCAACCATTTGTTTGCCAATGCGGGGGCATTATTAACTATATAGTACTCTGGAGTTATTCGAGGAGAGCGAGATGCGCATGAACACGCCGGTAACAAATGTTGAATATGAGTTGAGAGAAGGCGCGTCCATTGTTTCCAAGACCGACCTCAAAGGAATCATTACTTACGTTAATCCGGAATTTATCGAGGCATCCGGATTTACAGAAAAGGAATTGATTGGACAACCGCATAATCTGGTGCGCCACCCGGACATGCCTGCTTGGGCATTCGCAGATTTGTGGCAAACCATCAGTAAAAGGCACCCTTGGCGCGGGATCGTGAAAAACCGCCGCAAGAACGGTGACTACTATTGGGTTCGTGCGACGGTGTCACCGATTACCGAGAATGATCGGGTGGTAGGCTATTTATCCTTCAGGAATAAGCCAATGCCTAATGAGGTTAGAGCCGCAGAATCTTTGTACCGGTCAGGTGTGGCTCCCAAGAGCGGCAATTCAATTGTGCGACGTTTCAAAAATTTGTCGTTGGGAACAAAACTCCAAGTGCTTATTCAATCGGTCATATTTATTCTGATGTGTGCGACCACTTACTTTATTGCACAGTACGTCAAAGAGTTGATGGTTAATGCCGTGCAACAGCGGGCCGAAGGCGTTGCCAATGAAGTTATTGATAGTGCCAATATGCTGATGGTTACCGGACAGATCAGCGATATAGATAACAGGAAACTTTTAATCAAGAAAATTTCTGAGACCGGTCACATCGTCAGCTTGAAACTGGTGCGTGCGGAACAGGTAGTCAAACAATTTGGTGAAGGCCTTCCCGAGGAACATGTCAAGGATGGCCTTGAGTCAGCAACCATTGCCAGCAAGCAAGCACATTATGGCATTGAATATAGAGATAAGGGGCCTGTATTCCGGGCCGTGACCCCCTATATTGTTAGCCACGATTTTCACGGTACCGACTGCCTGCGCTGTCATCAGGTCGAAGTCGGTAGCGTCAACGGCGCTTCGGA
Source organism: uncultured Nitrosomonadales bacterium (assembly GCA_903873725.1). Taxonomy (GTDB): domain Bacteria; phylum Pseudomonadota; class Gammaproteobacteria; order Burkholderiales; family Gallionellaceae; genus CAIQPV01. The sequence continues at coordinate 2,407 of CAIQPV010000269.1, read as the reverse complement.
TATTGAAATCGATATCAGCGATGATATAGCACGATACAAAACAATGCTGACCGCCCTGATTGTAGGACAACTTGTCCTTCAACTTATTCTGTTCGTGTTTATCAGGTCAGTGGTGCGACGGTTTGTGACGCAACCGGTAGGTGACATACAAACGCATTTAGTCGATCTTTCCAACGCTAAAATGTCCCCCAATATCGACATTACCGGTCGCGACGAGGTGGGTGAAGTACTCTGTGCCGTTCAATCCGCACAGATATTGCTTGGCTCAATGATTAGCGAGAGTCGCCAGCTTGCCGATTCAACCATGCGCATAAAGATCGCACTGGACAATGTGAATATGGGTGTACGGGTAGCGGACAACGACGGAACGGTTATCTACGTCAATAATTCCCTGCGTGAAATCCTGCACCGCGATGAAAAGGCATTTCAACAGGAGAATCCGGCTTTTAAGGCAGACAAGGTGGTCGGCGGAAGCATAGGTGTCTTTTATGCAGATCCGGAAGCGGCTATCGAGCGGTTGCGGAAGCTGAACGCGACAGTAAAAACAAGATTGCAATTGGGGGGCAGGCAATATGACGTAGTTACCACTCCGGTTATTACTGAAAGCGGGGAGCGTCTTGGGACGGTAGGTCAATGGCTTGATCAGACCGAACACATAAAAGCCGAAGGTGAAGTCGAAAAAATTGTTAGCGCTGCTGCAAATGGAGACTTCAGTCAACGCATTTCCCTGGAAGGCAGGGAAGGATTCTTCCTGCATCTTGGTGAGGGCATGAACAGGCTGATGGAAACGAGTGCGACCAGCCTCGAAGAAGTGGTGAGAGTGTTGGGAACCTTGGCCAAGGGTGACCTGACAGAGACCATCACCAACGAATACCACGGCACCTTCGGCCAACTGAAGGACGATGCCAACAGTACCGTGGAACAACTGACCGAAGTAATCAGCCGTATCAAGGAAGCGGCCAACACAATCAATACCGCATCCAAGGAGATAGCCTCCGGCAACTACGACCTATCGCAACGCACCGAGAAACAGGCTTCCAGCCTGGAAGAAACAGCGGCCAGCATGGAAGAACTAACTTCTACTGTGAAACAGAATGCTGAAAACGCCAAACATGCCAACCAGTTAGCAGCCGGAGCTTCCGATATTGCCATGAGGGGCGGCGAAGTGGTCAGCAAAGTGGTGACCACCATGTCTTCGATCAGCGAAAGCTCGAAGAAAATTGTAGATATCATCAGTGTGATTGACGGCATCGCTTTCCAGACCAATATTCTGGCGTTGAATGCCGCTGTGGAAGCCGCGCGGGCTGGTGAGCAAGGGCGGGGCTTCGCAGTTGTGGCAACTGAAGTTCGCAATCTGGCCCAACGCTCCGCAGCAGCGGCAAAGGAAATCAAGACGCTGATCAACGACTCCGTAGATAAGGTCGCGGTAGGTACTGATCTGGCAGACAAAGCGGGCAAAACCATGGACGAGATAGTCAATTCGGTCAAACGGGTAACTGACATTATGTCCGAAATCAGTGCCGCATCCATCGAGCAGAGTTCGGGTATTGAACAGGTTAACCATGCGATCACCCAGATGGACGATGTGACACAACAGAATGCAGCTTTGGTGGAACAAGCCGCTGCCGCAGCAGAGTCGCTTGAGGAGCAGGCGCAACAACTCTCCGAGTTGATCAGTACCTTCCGCTTGTCCGGCGAACGGGCTGCACCAGCAGCGGTGAGACACAAACAGCGAGCTCTGCCTGCTCCGTCTTCACGCCCAAGCGTGCCACAGCGAAGTGCAGCAAAGCCGCCTAAAGTCAGCCATTCGGATGACAAAGAGTGGAAGGAGTTTTAATTTTCAATAGCCGCAAATATCCTGCTGCTATTAAGCTGTTGGATTGGGTTACGACAGTTCCAACTGTGGCTTCGCAACTTGGCCATGTCCGATCAGTCGGCAGATCAATACTTCAGATTTCATGCAGTCCACATATCGTGTGGCGTGGCAAGTCACGACATTTCCCTTTGATTTGAGCTCGGCCAGATATTGATGCACGTTGACAAGCGGGATGCGAGTCCCAGTCGAGATTTCAGTGTCGAGGCATTCGCCGTGTTTGCTCAAGTAGTCCAGAATTTTGTTCATTTCGTTCAGGGTGTATCTTCTCAAGAAAGGAGATGGGTAAGATGGGGACTTTTCTGTTTAGTTCAAGTCAGGTTACGTCCTGTGCGAAAAATGCCCGTGGCAAGGAGCGGCGACAAGGGTGCTATATTATTAATAACACATTGTATAATAATATGTTATTAATTTTTAGGCAGGATTGTTTTTCTCCGGCGTATAGGGGTTAGTCTATTCGGGGTACTTCTGTCGAGGTCCGGCTGGGGTTAATTTATTGATGTTTCCATAATTGTGGACAGCGTCGCATCATTC
>CAIQPV010000268.1 GCA_903873725.1 uncultured Nitrosomonadales bacterium | reverse complement strand
TTCATTGCGTCCGGATCATACCGGACTTCCCTGCCGGGCGTCATCGGGAGTTGATTGTTTGTGGCCCAGAAGTAATTCTGGCGCAGCCTGTGCCAGAAACTGGCCGGTGTGAACTCGCCATTGCCTAACAATTCGCGGATGTGGTGCCGACTGTTCTGTTAGCTGGTGGCTTTCGCCAGTCGTGCTGATCATGAGCGCAGGAACGGAGTGTTCTTTGACGATGGACTGATTTGCCGTACTTGGTTCGCCACGCTTGAGTAGGCAGCAGAAACACTGCAATGACGAGTAACAAACTACAACAAATATGTTGTAGCAGGGACTTTGCATGCGATCAGTATGCAGTTCGAAAATGCTTGGCCTATGGCGTCAATATCTGCCACTGTTCAGAATTTCTGAACACGCCAAGATTCTGAACGCTTGGGAGATGCCTGCGTGAGAGCCTCGATTCCCTTGTAATGGAAACTTGTTGTCATTATAGAAAAAATGGTCTATTTTTCTATAAAGCAAAGAGGCAGAAGTCATGCGTAGTTCAGTTCGCAGTAAGATGTTGTCTCGCATTCAAAGGCATGGCAGGGGTTGGGTTTTTTCAGCGCACGATTTCATCGGGGATTTCCGGCGATACGAGGTTGACCAGACGCTGTCGTCCCTGACCGAGGCGGACGTCATCCGAAGAATCATCCACGGCATTTACGACTACCCCAGATACAGCGAGATGTTGGGGCGGCAGGTGGCGCCTGATTTAAGCCAGGTTGCTGCCGCACTGGCACGGAAGTTCAACTGGAACATTCTGCCTGAAGGCAATACGGCACTGAATGCGCTGGGGCTGTCAACTCAGGTTCCTGCGAAATACGGCTATTTTTCCAGCGGGCCGAGTCGGGCATACGACATCAATGGGCAGGCACTAGAATTTCGCAAGAAATCCAGTCGCGAAACCAGTTTGCATCACCCCGAAAGCATGCTGGTTGTCCATGCGCTGAAGACGTTGGGAGAGACGCATGTGACGCTGGAGATCATCTCGAAACTGAGGCAAAGATACTCGGCTGCCCAGTGGCGCAAAATCAAAGCGGACACCACTACGGTTACGGGGTGGATTTACGACATCATCCGAAGCATGGTGGATGAAAAGGAGCCTACATGAATCGCATTGCACGGGCAGGGGCCACTCGCAAGCGAAAGTTTGACCTGCGGGATGCCCATGTTTCCGGATGATTCGCCGGATGAACCGACACGGCAAACGACGAGAAAATTCGGCGGTTTGTCGCAACCGTTTGTTCTGCAATAGGTTGTGTCACGGAGAATTCTCCTGCGTTTGATGGACCCACTCATAACCTGAAGGTCGTTGGTTCAAATCCAACCCCCGCTACCATTCTTGAGACGGCCTGAAAGAAATTTCAGGCCTTTTTTATTGGGCTTTTTGCATATTTTTGCAGCATTCGCCGGAAACATGGTCGGCGTGCAACTCTCTGAAATCCGGTGTCATGTCATGCTATCAGTACACGGTTTGTACACGGTTTTTGTACACGGAAAACCCAAACAACCACCCAAACATTTTCCTGAACAGTAGTCCGTCAGGTGCAAAGCATGAAGACCTGGGGTTCAGTCGGAAGAGTTGCGCCAAGTAAGACCACACCGGTAGCCCTTCAGGCTGCTACCCTGACGAGCTACCGGCCGAACATGTACTTCACGGCCTCGATGCCGCCAATCATCAGCGCACCGACTACTCCACCGGCCTTGGCCGCAGCAACCGTATGTGCTGCCCGCTGGTTGAGTTGCGCGCGCTGGCAACGCAACAGGGTAGCAATCGCCCGGGCGAGCGCCGGATGACCGGCGCACGTACCGCGCGAGTGCTCCACCTCGACCAGACGCGCGTCGATTTCATCCCGTAAGGTAATCAAGTCAGCATCCATGCTATTTCCCC
>CAIQPV010000267.1 GCA_903873725.1 uncultured Nitrosomonadales bacterium | reverse complement strand
GTGCACCCGTGGCCGCATTGATCACGTACAGATACGCATAGCCGGCAGTGTTGTATCCATTGCCAATGATCAATGCATCGCTTGCTGCGCCACCTATATTCAATTTGATCAGCAACGGCGTGCCGTAGCTGTAACCCAGATTGGCATAGGCGCTGCTGCTTGATCTGGAACCGCCCGACTTCATGCTGTCTGGCGTTATCTCCCACAGTACTTTGGACGCCACGTCGGCGTCACTGCTGGCATTCAGCTGGCTGATGTCCAATGCATAGATTCCCTGGCCACCACCACCCAGACTACCAAACAGAACTTTTTTAGCCCCTCCGTTGATCAACCCAACATTGATTTGGCCATCCACAAAATAATCATGCTTATAGGGATTGGATGCATCCAGGGGGTTGTATGCAAGGGTTTTCAATTTGCCCTGCAACATGGAAGGGACATAGGCCCAGCGTTCGCTGCCCGTGCTGGCATCAAACGCATGCAACATCCCGTCATTGGCTCCGACAAAGACTGTGGCATAGTTATCATCACGTAGATAATAGGGCCGTGAATGGATGATATCGCCCAAGGGTGACGAACGCTGCCGCAAACCGGAACTGCCTTCATTTGAAGTATCTCCGCGCAAAAAAGCGAGCAGATGGGCTCGGCTATAGGTTTTGCCACTGATGGCGGGTGGCGTCGGAAAACTAGTGGCACTCATGCTGGTATCCCGGAAAGGGACGCCCACACCAGCATCATTCATGGTGGCTATGAATCGGCCGGTGTCCCAATTTTGAGCAGTCAAGATGTTGGCCGGCGAGGCACCGCCGGTCCAGATTTCCTGGGAACTGCCTATGCCAGCGGTGCTAGTGATCGAATAGGCATGCAAATCACCCGACCAATTCTGGCGATTATATTCAGGCCGATACACGACTACGGCGCGTCCAGTGAGATCAAAGCCAGTAAGCTCGTCTTGCGCAATATAGCCCACCGGCTGGTCGAGTGGCAGGGGTGCAGTTGTAAATCCTCCAGAATAGGCGTAAATGCTCAGTGGCATTGCAATGATGGAGGCAACCGCTAGCATTCTCGAGCGATCCGAAAGGCGAGGTGGTTTGGTCATAAAAATTCCCGGCTAACAAGGAATCGAAACCCTGAAATAGGACTGAATGAATTTCACCGATCCCCGTGCGCCGGTACCTCGCGCCGTGATGAGATAGGTATTGACAGCGTTGGGCGGTGTGCTGGGCCGTCCGCCGACACCAAGGCCGGATGCATCAGAAACTACGTTTTCCGATATCAGCTGTATCATGTAGCGCTGGCTGTCATCAGTGACCCGCCGCGAGCTTGTATCGTCCCAGCTCATGGTCGATGGCGTGAGCGCAGCATGGATGGAATACTGCTCCGGCGTTGCTGCTGAATGTGCATCAGCAGTAAATCCGATCGAAGCACAATATCCGACGCTGGCCAGCGCGGATTCTGCCGTGGCGATTCCAGATTCTGCGTTGTTGGCTGCCGTGTCTTCAAATTGCAAGTTTCCCGATATTTTTAATTGGGTATCGGAAGTGACCATGGCGCTCATGCCCATCATCATGATAAGAATCAATACAATGATGCTGGTCACCAGCGTTGAACCTCGCTGCTTAAATTTTCCATGGTTACGATGCTTGTTCTGCATTTTATACTCCAAGTCACATCAGCTATTTATTGACTTTTGTTTCTCAAGTTAACCGAGGTGCTGAACAGTTGCCGTCTATAGCCATCTGCTACGGCCATGCTGGAATTACCCATGACGTAAGTTTTTGTATCGGCGTAAGCGGGTTCTACGTTTGCGTTGCGGGCAAGCAACCAGATTTGCACCGCATTGACATCATTCCATGCGGTTGCTGATGCTGTGGATAAATAGGAATTGCCAATGATGCTTCTTGCATCCAGATACTGATTGCTAAGGTCGGAATAGTTGATGCTATATTGAATCTGCATATTTTCTATGCCGCTGGCTATCAACTCACTGGCCATTGAACCATCGGACTGCAAGGAAATGCGCGCCAGTGCTGGAATTTTTGGGTATTCGCTGTTGGATGCGGTGTAGGATCGGATGTAATAAATATGGGTAACAACAGGAAAGTTCAATACATCAATATTGGCAGTTCCAGTAATACAGGGATATTTGTTATAGGGAGCAGTATATGCTGAGCTTGGAAATGTACTGGTATCGCAGGTGCTATCAGGTGAACCACGAAATAATTCTCCATTTTTATAACTTGTGCGGTAATAAAGAGTGCCTGCTTCCAGCGAAGTGACCGGTTTGGAGCTGAGTCGCCTGACCACCAGTACATCGCCACGCAAATAGTCAGCCAGGCAGTTTTTTCCCTTGGAAAATGGATTGTAGTCATCGGCACCCCAAATTCCTTGCCAAATATTGGATATGAAGGAGCCCGCAGCAGCGCCAGGTTCAAGGCACTCGTTGCCTATGGGCGTAATGACCGTACTGAGTGGGGAGTTTAGTGGATCGGGCGGCATGTACGTAAACCCCATAAAACCAGCCTGGCGCACATCCGCCTTCATGGTGTTGAGCGCGTAGCGTCCATTATTGATTATTTCCGCCGCGTTGTTATTGGTGCTCGATGCGCTGTTGC
>CAIQPV010000266.1 GCA_903873725.1 uncultured Nitrosomonadales bacterium | reverse complement strand
TCTGGAAATGTCGGCGCTGCCTTCGCCGGAATGGTTATCTGCACTAAACCGTACTTTGCCGGGAGCGCACTAATGCATCCCGGTTGCGCTATCGAACAAGTCTATCTGTGCCGCGATGCGATCGACTTCAGGAAAGCGATTAACGGGCTGAGCGTGATGGTCGAACAGGAGCTGGGCTTGAATCCGTTCGGGAGTGCGCTGTATGTATTCGTCAACCGTTCGCGAAACAAGATCAAGGTTTTGTACTGGCATCGCAATGGATTTTGCTTGTGGCAAAAGCGTTTGGAAGATGAGAAATTCCATTGGCCGAAACATGTCGAGACTGACACGCAAACGGTCACGATCCGAGAATTCGAGTGGCTGCTTGAAGGCATTGATTTATGGAGAAATAAACCTCACAAAACGTTGGATTTTGCTTGCGTTTCTTAGGGGAAAATAGTAGCATTCCGCATGCTCGAAACAGTTGAAAAACCTCCCGTTTCTTCCTTGGATTTCACCTCCGGATTCACGATCCCGGAACTCGTTTTACCACCAATCTTGCCGACCGATGTTGATGCGCTCACGGCGCTGCTGCTGACGGTTGTTCAAGCTAACGCCAATTTAAAAATTGCGGTGCAAGACCACCTCGTTCGCGCGGAAGTGGCTTACGAAACCCGCCTGCGGGAACTCTACGAACAAATCGTCCTGATGCGCCGCCGCATGTTTGGAACAAGCTCCGAAAGCGCAGGTCAATTTCATCTGTTCGATGAAGCGGAAGTGCTGGCTGCGACCTCTACCGAGGCGCAAGATGTTGCGCAGTTGCCGACACCGGCCAAGGCTCAAAAGCCAGCGCGCGGCAAACGCAGCCCACTGCCGCCAGAGCTTGAACGGGTAGAGATCATTCACGACGTGCCGGAATCCGAACGCACCTGCGATTGCGGCACACCGATGGTGGTGATCAACCGTGTGATCAGCGAACAGCTCGACATCGTCCCGATGCAGGTGCGCGTGCTGCAACATATCAGGCTGGTCTACGGGTGCAAAGCCAGTGAACATGCGCCAGTGACGGCGGCGCTCCCGCCGCAACCCTTGCCCAAGAGTAATGCCAGCCCCGGTTTGCTGGCCATGCTGTTGACGACAAAGTATGTCGATGGGTTGCCATTGGCAAGATTCGAGAAGGTGCTGGCCCGTCACGATGTGACGGTGTCGCGCCAGACTCTGGCACGCTGGGTAATTGGAGCGGGCACCGCGCTGCAGCCGTTGCACAACCTGATGCGGGATGCCTTGTTTGATGCGCCGTTCATCCACATGGATGAAACGGTGGTGCAGGTACTCAAGGAGAAGGGCAAAAGCCCGACCTCTCAAAGTTACATGTGGGTGCAAACGGGTGGCCCGCCTGGAAAACCGGTGGTGATTTACGACTATGACCCGAGCCGTGGCGGGGACGTACCTGCGCGCCTGCTTACCGGCTATCAGGGCTATCTGATGACAGATGGATATGAGGGCTACAACAAGCTTTCCAAAACAGAGGGCATCGTGCATCTGGTTTGCTGGGCGCATGTTCGCCGCAAGTTTGTTTAAGCCGTGAAGGTGCAGCCGATAGGCACGCACGGTCATGCCGACCATGCG
>CAIQPV010000265.1 GCA_903873725.1 uncultured Nitrosomonadales bacterium | reverse complement strand
TGTCGCACGCGTTCTAAGGAAATATTTTTGTTCATTCCTCGAAGTAAAATCGGCGGCGGTTAAAGGGGTTCTAAGCCCTAATCCACGAAATCTTAAGAAACCGGTGTCGGGAAACCATGCTCGGTAGGTTTCCGTATGGAGCTTCAAACCGACAGTGTTTTTCGATTATGTTTCAATCCCAAAACAGAGAGTTCGCAACTGTGACCGAAAACACTTGTTTTACGACAGGGCCGACGTCTCTTGCGACAATGCATTCACAATATTATAATGAATGCGTTGAATACATTTTAATGGGGTGATGTTATGGCAATGCTGACCGTACGCAATCTGCCCGACGACGTGCATCGCGCGTTACGGGTGCAGGCCGCTCTGCATGGGCACAGTACCGAGGCCGAGGTCCGCGAGATTCTTGCGAGCGCGGTTAAACCAGAGACGCGTGTTCGCGTGGGTGACGCCCTCGCTGCATTGGGCCACAAGATCGGTTTGACAAATGAGGATTTCGAGATTTTCAACCAAGTCAGCGACAAGACGCCTGCCAAGCCGCTGAGGTTTGAATGATCGTCCTCGATACCAACGTCGTTTCCGAAGCGATGAAGCCCGAACCGCATCCTTCCGTGCGTGCTTGGCTGAACGATCAAGCCGCCGAAACTCTCTACCTGTCCAGCGTGACGTTGGCAGAGCTGTTATTTGGTATCGGAGCACTCCCGGCCGGTAAGCGCAAAGACATGCTGGCACAAGCCCTTGACGGTTTGATGGGGCTGTTCAGAGATCGTGTGCTGCCATTCGATACCGATGCAGCACGGTGCTACGCCGAGCTGGCCGTGACAGCCAAGGCTGGCGGACGAGGATTCTCAACACCTGATGGCTATATTGCCGCGATCGCAGCCTCACGGAAATTCATAGTAGCGTCACGCGACACGGCCCCCTATGAAGCTGTCGGTGTAACTGTCATCAATCCGTGGAAAGTGTGAGGGATGCATGACGATTAAGAACCTGGCTGACTACACATTCTGAAAGTTTCGTGGATTTGGGCTTACAACCCCAGAAAAGAAATGGCTAAGACACATAGAACTCATGAAGCAGCAACCGCCGAAATGTTTCGACATGATCCAGAACTGGCTGCGGAGTATCTGAATTCAGTATTGGCAGACGGTGACGAGTCAGATCTGATGTTGGCGCTCAGAAGTTTGAGCAGTGCATTCGGTGGGGTGCAGGAGGTAGCCCGCCAAGCCGAGATAAATGCCCATATTCTTTATCGCACTCTATCAGAACAAGGGAATCCTGAATTAAAGAGACTCTCATCCATTTTGAGGGCAATGGGTATCCCTATTACTGCGCGACGCGTGGTCACTTTTCATCCAAGCCCTAAACTCAAAGACTTGGTTGAGAAGAGTAATCTTGGTAAACAGCACGTCTGATTTTAGAATTGCTAAATTGGGGTTGTAAGCCCAAACCGGCGGAATTTATCCAACAGCCTTGAAAAATGGAAATTAAAGCTCGCTAAGTCGATTCCTGGAACCTACAGACGGTCGCATCAAAAGAATTTGGATTGTCTAACCTGAAGGCGACGGTTTTGGGTGTGATACGCATTACTCGAACAGATCGGCGTGTGTGCCGGCGCGCACGAACACGATCAAACCATGCTTTCCGCCGTCATCGAGTTTGTACGCCAGCAGAAAATCGCCGCCGATATGACATTCGCGATGCCCTTCCCAGTCGCCACCCAATGGGTGATCGAGCCACTCCGGCCCAAGCGGGCCATTGTTAGCAATCAGTAGCAGCATCGCTTCCTTGAGCCGGTTCATGTCATACCGACCAGATCGAGACAATCGCTCCCAGTCCTTGAGAAAGGACTTTGCATAATCTGCCGCACGCGGCAACGGGGCACGTTTACTTGCTGATGATTTTTTCGAGGTCATCGAACAATTCGACAGCAGTACCAAAGCGAGCGTGGCGCGTGCGTGCAATATCGTCGGCCTCAAGCATCGCGGCGCGGGTCTCGGCGTTCGGCACCTTGAGTGAAAACGGCATTTGCTTCTCAGCGATGACGCGCATCAAAAACACGCGCACAGCATCAGATACGGACAATCCCATCGCGGCCAGCGTTTCGGTAGCCTGTGCCTTGACTTGTTCGTCGACGCGGACGTGAACCATTGTGGTGGTAGCCATAGCGTTCTCCTTTTACAAGTGAGATACATTGTATCGCACTTGTTCTCCGTAAGTAAAGAGCTGAGCGTTTCCGTTTGGTACGTCACTAATCAGGAGTTGTTCTTATAAAAATATCATCCCGCTTCGGGAAAAGCGGATTTTTTCCTGTATTAAATATGGATTCTGGCGGCTATTAGGCAGCAGGGGAGGAGCGGCCGCGAAATATCGGCGTAGCAGCATCAAGTAGCCAGGCAGTCTTGAGTCATCAATCAGGAGTTCTGATTGTCGTCTTCAACCGTACCTGTGTTGGTTGCCACCGTCGCAGCCTCCAACAGCGCAGGGGCAAGAATTGATCGTAGGGTCGTGACCACGTCGAGCAGGGGCGTTATCGCGAGCTGGTTTTTTTTGAGAAACGCCAGCCAAAGAACCTGTCGTGACGGATCGGTTGAAAATTCCTCGGTCAGTCCAATGGGAAGCGCGGACGGAACAAGCATGCCCCGCCGGGCGAAAGTCGCTGCGATTGCGCGGGCCAGCGTGTGCGCATTGAGTGTCTCGCGATCCAGCAACACCCACAGATCCAGATAATCCTTCAACCGGGTATTGGTCATGCCGAGCAAGGCTATGGCGTGAAGCTTTTCCGAAACGACGGTGTAGACGGGGTAAGTTCGCAACCTGGGTGCCGGCAGATCCTTGATCAGCACCGGGTAGACGGCGTGAACCGGGCCGGGCGTGACTGCATCACCGAAGCCGATGTCGATTTGTGTCTTGCACTGTGCCTTGGCAATTTCACCCTTTAACAAAACCCTGGCACCAGCGTACCCTGCATCCTTGCGTATTTCCTCGACGCTAACCGAGGCCGGATCGAAAACGATGCCATCCTCAACCTCAACATCCGCGATGTCACGAAACGTCTGGGCGATCGATTCGAGGTCGCTGGAACCAAAGCCGAGCAGGTCCGCATCCCGCGTTGAGCGGTGCGGCATGTCATACCAGAGCGTGAAAAGCAGTGCTCCCTTCAACAGAAACTGATCGGCATAGACGGACTTGCTCAGGCGGTACAGGATGCGCTCCAGCGCAAAGCGTATCAGAACCTGGTTGAAATCCGCGCCTTCCGACTTGGCGATTTTCAGCAGGCGCGCCCGAACCGATGCGGCAAGATCCTTGCTCATTCGATTGCCTCTAGATAGGGGCGCATGACATTGGAGACGCGGCAAATTTTGGCGTAGCGCCAGAGGTCGTCTGCGCTGACCTTTTTTTTCGATCGGGCATCCCTGAGCGCTTCCAGCGCCACGTCGAGTCCGATCTTGTTGCGGTATTTAAAACAGTCGGCAACGGTCTTGGCCACACAGTAGACGCGCAGTTTGGTCTGGTCACGCTCAAAAACCTGAACGCCTTCGGTATAAGCTGCGCCATCAAACGGCATCATCTTGATTGGCGGATAGTCGATCCTGGGCGCGTGGCTTCCGCGCGGCATGGCGATCCACACTTTCTTGGGCAGCTGGGTGGTCAGCTCGTGGAACTGCAGGGCCGTGAGCAGACAGAAGACTGCCTGCGGAACTTTGGTTGCGACAGCGACTAGGCTCTCATGTTCGGAGCGAATCCCGTTAGGCAGCCGGTAGAGGCCGCGACCGGCCTTTTCCAGCTGGCCGTTGGCCGTCATGCGCGTCAGCGTCACCCGGGAAGCGCCGATGGCATCGAGATCGCTGGGGCGCAGCATCCCCTTCTGTCCGAGCAGATCTAGAATGCGTTGGGTGTGGGTGACATCGCTCATGGTCCGCACAGTATGTTCCTGTTTATCGTCAAAAGCAAACAAACAACGAATAATAGGAACATTTCCACTCTGGAAAATGAAAAAAAGTGATAACGCTCAGGGATTTCTCAAAATTCAAGCCTGTAGTGCAAAGCAGAGGTTACCACTGTGCAGCAATTAAATACATAATCACCGCATAACATACGTCGAATTACTGTTGAAGCGGTGAATGTAAGCTATAATCAGTGCATGAATAGCGGCGAATATAACAAATACATTTGGCAACGTCCTGAATGGCCCGAATGGCAATTTGATTCCAGCCGATTGTCGGAACTTTTATCGACAGTTACGTTGGAGCGTGGCCGTTTGCTTGGCGGAATGCAAGCGCTCGGCTTCAAACTCGCAGAAGAGGCGACACTGCGGGTACTGACGGAAGACGTAATCAAGTCAAGCGAAATCGAAGGAGAGAAGCTCAATCCAGAATCAGTGCGTTCTTCTCTTGCTAAAAGATTGGGCATGGACATCGGCGCGTTGGCACCCACTGACCGGCACGTCGATGGCGTTGTAGATATGGTGCTAGATGCGACTCAACGCTACGACCAACCATTGACCGTAGAGCGATTGTTCGGTTGGCATGCCGCGCTATTCCCAACCGGATACAGTGGCCTGGCAAAGGTCGTGGTCGGAGGGTACAGGTCTGATACCGACGGTCCCATGCAAGTCGTATCCGGTGGTATCGGCAAAGAAAAGGTGCATTTCGAGGCGCCGCTGGCAGCAAGGGTAGAGCAGGAGACGGTTCGTTTTCTCGACTGGTTCAACCATGTGCAAGGTATGGACCCAACCATCAAAGCGGGCCTAGCGCACCTATGGTTCGTTACAATCCATCCATTCGATGATGGCAATGGTCGGATCGGACGCGCAGTGTGCGACATGGCGCTGGCACGGGCTGACGGATCTACACAACGGTTTTACAGTCTGTCCGCGCAGATACTGCGTGAGCGCAAGGCTTACTACGACTCTCTGGAATATGCCCAACAAGGTACACAGGATGTTACTTCATGGCTGGAATGGTTTCTGGGTAGCCTGCTGCGTGCAATACATGGAGCTGGCGAGCAGTTAAGGGAAGTGATGTTCAAGGCAAACTTCTGGAGCCAATGGTCGGGTGCGTCTATGAATGGGCGCCAAGTAAAGATGCTGAACAAGATGCTGGATGGATTCGAAGGTAATCTGACCAACAAGAAGTGGGTAGCAATGAACCATTGCTCTTCTGATACCGCACTGCGCGACATCAAAGAACTGGTTGACCGAGGCGTACTGGTCAGCGCCGACGCGGGTGGACGCAGTACGCACTATGTGTTGGCTGAATTGCATTCAGTTAAATCAGGGTAACTCACAATTATAGCGAGGATAGCCTGCTTTTCGACCATAGCGGGCTCCCATCGTGATGGTGTCAACGCAGCCAATGACCACTTCTATGTAGAAAGCTCCACATCCAGCGTCCAGGACACCTCCTTCCTCCTTCAGTGGCAAGATAGATGTAGGCAGCGCAGTTCACCCACCTTTGCCCGAAAATGCGACGGCCTCATCTTTAGCCGAGCACCGTTCTTTTGAAGCGCTGTGGCCCAAGAAACTCGAACTTCTTTTGAAACAGGGCTGCCAAGCGAACATCTGCAGTCGCGAAGAAAACCTGCTTACGGCCACGAAGGACAAGTTCTCGCAGGTAGTCCAGAAATAAAAGAGCATTCAAATCGTCAATGTGCGCGACGGGATCGTCGATTAGCATGATCGGTGGCGCTGTCTTGGCATTCTCGTTCAGCGCAAGAAAAATGGATAAAGCAAGCGCGGCGCGTTGACCAGTACTCACCTGATCTGCTTGGCGAGGTATTCTGTCGTCGCGTCCAATCAGTAGTTGGCCATTCACGAAGCTACCGAGCTCATATTCGGGCGGTGAGTGGATCTGCGCGAAGACCTCGCTGACCTTGCCCTTTATAGCATCAAATGCTTCGGCCGTCGCACGGTCGAGTGAGTGCTTCGCGACGACGGTAGATAGGGCCTGTCTTGCACGGTCAAGATTGTCTCTTGCGGATGTCGCTTCTGTTAGCTTCTCGATAGCTTTGCTCAGTTCGTTTTGCTTTTGCCCCAAGTCACGACCTGCGGTCTCGTCACTCTTAACCGCAGCAAGAGCCTTGTCATAATTAACGAGGCAGGCGTTAACTCTGCGCAGCAAGTCCTCCAACGTTGTTTCTGCGTTCATGGCGAGCACTGCGTCAACTTCGTCTAGCCTAGAGCACGACGCCTTGGCGTTGGCAACCTGTCGGTCAAGTGCTACCTCTAACTTCGAACTCCAATTGAAGTTGATGTTACCCGTAATTATTCATTCGACCACAACACCGCGTCTTTCAAACACAAGTTGTTTCTCGATACACGGAGTCGTAGGTGAGGATATAACCCATGATCTTGCCAGCAATGGCATTATTGTAGGAACCGGTGCCGCATGCTCTTCTGGAGCGATACAACCTCCAAAAACTATTATCGCGATGGGTGTGGATTACCAGACAGCGAATGCCACTCTAAGAGTCAGCCTAAGCTCTTTGACAACTCTTGATGAGATAGACATATTTCTGACAAAGCTTATTGCAATTCACACAGGCTCGACAGCAAACTAATGAAAGATTCAAATGTCAATGCATTGGATAAAATCAACAGGTGCTAGACTTTCCGCATCAAAAAAGCGATAGTCCGTGCCTGCTTGTGGGTCGTGAAAAATTGATCCAATATACCCCATGGATTTTGCAAATTCGGTTAGCTGAACGTCCGTCGCATTGAATGAAGCCTCTTCACCATGTTTGTCATCGTATAACGCAATCAGATTAAAGAAATCAATAAAATCCCCTTTTATGGCGTAATAGCGCCGAACATAGTCACCATGCATTTTTGCGTAATCTTCATCTGGTGAAGTGGATATGCCAGCAACACCATGTTCGCTTCCTGTGTTTGGGCGTAATACAGCTTCGTCAACCGTTGATCCACGGTAGAAAATTCTACTTTTATCAATTTCGTTTACATAACCCATCATCTAAATTTAGTAGCTTGTATCAAAGAAAAAATAAGTAGCCGAATCGGCAATAAATCTGTTGGTATCAGCCAACTCAAGTATATATATTATGATTAATATTATACTGGGAACCTGGATTAATCGCTGGCTGGTGTCCGTCAAGCGAAGTAAAGTTGAGCCTCATGATCTGCATTAATCCCCGCCATTCAGCATTATTCAAAATGGGTTTATGTCCCGCAATGTAGATTCATCTTTAAAGCTTATGAGCCATGAAGGATTCGACTCCGATTGCACTCGCTGCTCTTTCCAGCAAGTGTTCGTGGTGGGTAAAAAACAAGACCTGAGTTTTCTTCGACAGTTCCCCCAGAACTTTGAATGTGGCGCTCGACGAGGCGTCATCAAAATTGATCACGATGTCGTCCACCACAACTGGCATAGGTTCCTGATTGCCAACATGGCTCTCAATGGCGGCCAAACGTAATGCCAGAAAAAGCTGATCCCTGGTACCTGAACTTAGATTGCCAACCGTCTCACGTTTGTTATTGGCACGAACAGCAACAAGGATAGTCATTTCCTCATTGAAGTCCGTTGCCACTTTAGTGAAACGTCCGCCGGTAATCGTTGCAAACAGTTCTGAGGCGCGTTCTAACAGAGGCCCCTGATAGCGTTGCTGGTAGCTTTCGATAACCTCAGAAATGATGGCAGATGAAAGTCGAGTAGAAGCATATTCCGAAATCAGGTTCGAGAGCCTGGCTGCTGCATCCGTGGCTCTTTGTTCCGCTTCTGCCGCAACCGCATCCCCATCAATCTTTCCGAGGGCTGTCTCTGCCACAACCAGTTTCTGGTGCAGTTCCTCCACTTGAACTGTGCATGTTTGAAGGTCCCCACCCGAGCGCTCTAACGATGCTTTAACCAATGCCAAATCTTGTCCGTCGGCTTGCGCCAACAATTCCTGAAGCGGCAGTGCCGAGGCTGTCACCAGCCTTTTTTCGATGGCAATAATTTCACTTTCCAGTTTCAGATATTCGGCACTCCGGATTTCTTCTTCAATGAGTTCCGCCAGTGTTTCAC
>CAIQPV010000264.1 GCA_903873725.1 uncultured Nitrosomonadales bacterium | reverse complement strand
TGTATTAATTACGCCTATATGTTTGTAATACTATGGTTATATTGATAATAAATGCTTTTAAGGCTTGACAGGCAGCGTTCATTCTGAGAGGATGAACTATCCCTGCCGCTCATTTTCTGAGAAAGAAGAAAATGAGTGATAAACAATTGCGTTTCCTCTCCCTTGCAGCCGTCATCGATATGACTGGCGTTAGCAAAACCAGCATCTACGCTGGAATTCACGACTTTCCAAAAGCAATCAAAATTCATGGTGCGGGAGCCTCAGTGCAATCTGGCGCGCGCTGGGTTGAATGCGAGATCGTCGATTGGATGAAATCGCGTATCGAGCTGCGCGATAAGTCACCCGCATCAAAACCTGCACAAGGGACGCGCACGTCTCGACCAACCAAAGCCGAGCAGATGGCATTGAATGTTTCGAGAGGCTAATCTCGTGAGACAAAACACTTCTACAACGGCTCATGCCGCTGTTCGTGTTGACGAGCAGCTTGTGATGACGGTTCCCGAAGAAAGATTATTAGAATCCGCAATTAATATTGAAACTGCCAGCCCTTCTGGAGATGACATTCGGTACATGCACTCAATAATGTGCCAAGTGGGATTTCCGCGTTCCAAAGTGGACGGCACAGTATTCGAGCGAAAATGTGGCGGCGCGATCTTGTTGGTGCATGCAGGTCATGTTTTTGATGGAAGAAATATGGTTCAACAGCCAGTACCGTATGGTTCTACACCTCGATTAATGTTGGCATGGATGAATACCTATGCCGTGCGCAATAAGACGGCGGAAGTCCACGTGGGTGACAGCGCAAGCGAGTTTCTACGCATGATGGGAATTGAGCCAGGCGGCGGCAAAAGAGGAAGCTACACGACCTTTTGCAAGCAGGCGCAGGCACTTGCAGCCTGCGATCTGACTTTAGGGTTCAACGCAAATGGGCATGCCCACACTTTTTACGGCAAGCCCATCGAACATTTTGAGACGTGGCCACAAACCGAATGTGGCCAGCGTGCTTTGTGGCCGGGAATAATAACGTTCACTGACAGCTATTTTAAAGCGCTGGCCGACCACGCCGTCCCACTTGATATGCGTGCATTGATTGCCTTAAAGGGGTCGTCGCTTGCAATGGATATTTATGCAATGTTGTCCGATCGGTTGCACCGAATCGCAGGCCGACCAGTAATATTGCATTGGAAAAACCTGCGCGAGCAATTCGGCCAGGAATACAAAGGCAACGATCCGGACAAGGATTTTAAACGGGAGTTCTTGAAGGCCCTGGATCAAGTCCAAATGGTGTACCAGAAGGCCAAAATCCGCAAGGTCAAAGGTGGACTACTACTGATGCAGTCACCACCGCCCATCCCGTACAGCTGTGTATAAGTCTGTTGAAATAGGAAGTTATCCATGATGAATCGCCCCCCCTTAGCATGATGAATCACCCCCCCCTATCCCACGAATCCCATGATGAATCGCACCCCTTTTGCATGATGAATCGCACCCCCCCTAAACCTGTAAGGTTTGCCTTTAAGGTTTTCCTATATCTATTTCCTATAGCGAGAGGTCATTTTCTGTGGATAACTTGCCGGAAATTCCAAATGCGCCAGCGACAAGTGCGGGGCACCCCCTTGGGGTTCACCAACCTTCGGCGGCTCCTCTTCCCCCTTAAAGACAAGCCGCCTGCGCGGCTTGGCCTGTTGGCAGGCCCGCCACGGACAGAGATGCACGAACCGCAACGCGGCAAGCCGCGAGCGTCCCGTATTAGCCTTGCTGCGCCTTCGGCTTGCAACGCTAGAACGGGTGTCGCTATCGCTCCATCCGTGAGAACAATCCAGTTACGCAAGACTTTTAAACCCGTCTACCAGAGAGAGACAAAATAATGAGTACAAAATTACACCCAGCGCTGAAAATGACGTACGAGCAAAAAATGGAGCGCAACGCTGAAAAGCGGGCGACCCTATTGAGCTTCCTTTGTAGTGGAGAGTCATGGACCACATTGTCAATTGTGAGCGAACTCCTTAGGATTTCCGAACGAACCACCCAACTCCTGCTTAAAAAATTGGTTGAAGAAAAGCTTTTGAGAGTGGATGCGCGGGCATCCCCTTATTCCAGAATAAAATTGTACGGTGTCACCCAGCACGGAATAGCCTTGACGCAATCCGCCCATCCAGACTGCAGAGAATTTTTTGTTGGGAAAACCAATCCTGGCTATATTGACCATCATGTTACCGGCCAACGTGTCCGCATATCTCTTACTAGGATCGGGTGGCGAAATTTCATACCCGGCAAAATTCTGATGGTCAACAGCAATAGCGAACGAAAAAACAAAGCCGTGCCCGATGCCATGGTCACGCGGAGTGACGGTCGTCGGGTCGCCATCGAGATCGAGAACAATCTCAAAAGCAAAACCAGAATGGCCATGACAATTGCAGCTCACCTGAGACAGATTTTAGAAAATAAATATGATTTTGTTTATTACTATACCCCCCACCCGGCAGCGCTGAAGCGTGCCTTCTCGACGATCATTTACGTCAGAATGGACGGGGAGTGGCTGAAACTAAGCGAGTCGCATCGGGCAAGATTCAAAATCATCGACACCGTGTTTCTTCGGGAATTTGATCGAACAAGTTCCGTGATTTTCGACCCGACCTTGTGAGCGTGTGTTGCGCCGCAATGTTGCGCGGGATGGTATATGTCCACCACCCCGGACAACGACACGGCATATACCACCCCGGACAACGCTCCCCTTGCTGTTCCACGAAAAATAGCTGTGCCTCTCCCTAAATTTGGAAGGCAAGGCATGGTGCCCAAAGCCGCGCCATTACGGCATTAAAGCATCCTTAGGGACGGGGCTGGGAAGCGCCCCTTTTCGCTGGCGCTCAACCCAGGCAGGTCAACTGCGCGGAAGTCCCCGAAAACCGCGCTGCGCGCTTCGGGCAACCCGTTCCAGACGTCGATTTTTCGCTGTCGCTCAAAACCAACTTGTAACGGGTTGCCCGAAGCACGCAGCGGACGATGAAACTGTCCTCCGCCGGGGACTTCCGGGGCTGATCGCCCCCACTCGATTTTTGGTTTCGGTTCGACGATGAAGCCGTCTCTCTCAACGCAAAAATTCGAGCGGCTCCCCCAAGACAATCGGGCTGGACGCCCTCACAAATTCAAAAGCAAAGTCAAACCCGCAACCCGCCGCACAGTCAAAATCCACTTCAAAACCAGAACAGGCTTGGCGCACTGGACGTGATTTATTTTGGGCGGATGCTTCCAAACTGACGCGCTTCGCTTGTCTCCGGTTTCATTTATCCGTGCTGGACGATGAAACTGTCCACCCCGTTTCCTGAAATCCGGTGCGGCTAATGGCTTATTTTTCGGTGCGCAGAGGATTAATTGGCAGTAATCTGTAATCGCTAAGCGGTAAGTCGTGATCCATTATACAGTTCGGAAATGCCTTGTTTAATCCAGTAGCCACGTCAATCAGCTAGGCCATGGTACGTCATGCGGCGGGTGACTATATGTACTTAATCTGCTGGCAAAATGCGCAAAAATGTAGGCCGCGCAGTTCTGCTTCCGGTCTTTTTTCACGCTCGTCCTCGCTGGAGCCGACATTTTTATTGGTGCGTGCTTCGCCAATACTAAGTGAACCAATATTGGTTTGATGACCAAAGATTTTGATATAATTTGAAAAGGAGAAATAAGTGGCAGACTTCTTTAGCAAGCGATTTGGCAAAAATGTTTGGATCACTCACCATGCGCGCCAGAGTATGCAAAAACGGGGAATCGACGACGCCACCCTTGAGCAGGTTATAGAGGAAGGCGAAATCAAGCATCGAAGCAATGATGCTATGTGGGTATTCAAGCACATCGAGGCAAGAACGGATAACTTGATATGCGCTGCTGTAGTTGAAAAGGCAGCAATAGTCATCAAGACCGTTATGATTAACTGGGAACTGGAGGATGAATTATGAGAATCGAGTACGACAACCAAGACGACATCCTCCATATCGAGTTCTCCAAGGAACCCATTGTCAAGGATGTTTCGCACGGATGGAATGTTAATGTTGGCTATGGAGCAAAGGGAATCGCAGAAATTACGATTCTTGATGCCAAGGCTGATGGCTACTGGCCATTAGAAAATATTAATGAGTTGCTGCCTTTGGCAGCGTAAATATTAGTTAATACCAAAGCCTCGCGCAGTTCTGCTGCCGGGGCTTTTTCACGTCCGTTATCTTTGGATTCGATGTGTGTGTCTCGCTGGCGGCCTTGCGTAACCGGCTTTAGCCGCCAGGCCGTTCATCAGAATAGTCATGTTTGTCCCCCCGCATTGGGAATCACGTTACGAAAATTAACTTCAGCGCATTTTTCAAGCCGAATCTTGAGATCGCGCACGATCTCCCGATATTGTTTCAGCATCAATGGCGCGGGGCGCGTTTCTGAATTCTTCCATCGAGAAATCGCACCTGCACTTGCGCCGATGAAGTTTGATATTTGAATATCATCGGCGTAGCCTATTTTCAGATCATTGGCCCACTCGGCTATAATTTCAGGCATATCCATATTCGCATATCTGTCACTTTTCATTTGTCCGCCATTTTTGAACAGCGCTCTGGCCTCGGCCATAATGCGTTCAGGCACGCCGGAAGTTCTGCTCTGCTCGTATGATACTAATCGCGGTTTACTGATTTCCATGTTCTCTGCAAAAACGTGCTGTGATAAACCGAGCGTATTGCGGATGTTAACGAGTTCATCCTGATCAAGAGAAAGCTTCTCCGCCCTGGGAGGGCATCTGGCAGGCATGGGCAGCACGTTGCTCATACGCTTATTACCGCGACAGGTTTTGCAATATGGGCAGTGGATTTCCCCATCATTCAACCTCATTGATCTTTCGGGCAAGCACCCAAGGCTGTCAGCCCAGCTTGCCAGTCATTTGCTTTTTCTCAAACTGCTGGTGGGTTGCATTATCGATATACTTCAATACGTGAATCGAAGGTTCCATTATTGAATTTTCAAGCAACAAAAAGTGGTACCGAAAAAGCCAAAGGTTGTATGAAAAAACATGGCAAAGCGACTATCAGTCGTAGTCGACACGTTTGCGCAGTTCCAAACCGGCCTTGAATTACGGCCGGTACTTTGCTGGCACTTCCACAGGTTCACCCGTTTTTGGATTGCGCCCAAGCCGGGAGGGGCGGTAGTTCAGTGCAAAACTGCCGAAGCCACGTATTTCGATGCGCCCACCGCGTGACAGTGTGGCGGACATGGCATCAAGGATGACCCTGACCGCCATTTCGGCATCTTTGGCTTGAAGCTGGGGGTATAGATGGGCGAGGCGGTCAATCAGGTCTGCGCGTGTCATTGAGTGGCGATTTAATGGTCGGGGTTGGCTATGATTTTACCTCAGCGGCCTGGGCGATGACCTGGTTTTGTGTGACGTGTTCTGGTTGTCCTTACAAATAATGAGTGTGTGAGGTATTATTAGCTTGGAATTGATGATGCTTCTGAGTGGCAGCTTACACTGCATAACAGCCATTGGCCTTGGTGCGAGGTGACTGGCCGGGATCGGCCACAAGCAGCCGGACGCCCGTGTCCGCTATCCTGCAGCGTGATAACGGGCGCAAAAGTTAGTCATTTCGAGAAAACCCTCTCTCGATCAACAAATAAAAGAACGATCGTTCTGCATTCGTGTCAAACCTCGAC
Source organism: uncultured Nitrosomonadales bacterium (assembly GCA_903873725.1). Taxonomy (GTDB): domain Bacteria; phylum Pseudomonadota; class Gammaproteobacteria; order Burkholderiales; family Gallionellaceae; genus CAIQPV01. The sequence goes on along the minus strand of CAIQPV010000264.1, from coordinate 101 downwards.
ACAAGGCACATGCCACCCCCGGCGTGCTTGCCGCACCACCATGATGCCGCCGCTCGGGCTACGCGCCCAAAACCCCGTCTCTGCATGGCAGTTGTGCCTCA
>CAIQPV010000263.1 GCA_903873725.1 uncultured Nitrosomonadales bacterium | reverse complement strand
GATCAAGGAACACATCGAGCAGATCTACGAAGGCTATGTCATGGATAAACAGCGTGACGTTCACGCGTCTGCGGTCGGCTCTGCCCGGACCGGCAGTTCCGCATCTTTGCAGAAAATCGAGTTGTTCTGATTGCATGTGGTAGTAGACACAGACACACTGGCAGGGAAGTATTTAACAAGGGAGGCAGCAGATGACAAAATCTGAGATGGGGCGCCGCAATATAAGCATTAATGAAGACATGACCATCTACAACGCTGCGGCGCAGAAGCCGATGCTGCTGAAGGCGCTTGCCGATTGCCAGGAGCTGGATCTCGACCTGTCCCAGGTCAGCGGGATGGACACCGCAGGCTTCCAGATATTGCTGCTGACCAAGCGTGAAGCGGTCAAGGCGAACAAGACCGTGCGACTGACGGCGCACAGTAAAGCGGTGACGGAATTGCTCGACCTGTACAACATGGCGAGCTATTTCGGCGACCCGATGGTCATTCCGGCCAAGGAACACGCTGACGAAAAACAGCCCCGGAATAAAAGCAAATAAGAACGGAAAACAGGGGAAAACATGGATGCGATTCAACAAGCCTATGTAGTCGAAAGCCGCGAGTTGTTGCAGATGATGGAGGACAACCTGTTGCAGATGGAAAGCAACGGTGGTGACCCGGAAACCATCAACGCCATTTTTCGCGCTGCCCACACCATCAAGGGCGGAGCCGGCGTCATCGAGTGTGATTTTATCGTCGAATTTACACATGTACTGGAAAACGTGCTGGACGAAATGCGCTCGGGAACGATCAAATCCAGCCCTGATCTGGTAGAAGTACTGCTTGAATGTGCAGACCAGTTGAACACACTGGTGGGCTGTGTGGAGAACGATGCCGAGCCGGCAGATGATGTCAGCGCGGTCAGTAAATCATTGCGCGAGAAGCTGCAACACTATCTGGGCAAAACGTCCGCTGTAACCAAGGAAATTGTGCTGAGCGAGCCTGGTGTGCATGCCAGCGGCGGCGGCGAAATGGAAACGGATAACTGGCACATCTCGCTGCGGTTTGGTCACGACGTGCTGCGCAAGGGCATGGATCCCATTTCCTTTCTGAACTACCTGACCGAACTGGGCCGGATCATACACCTGACGACCATTCCCGATGCGATTCCGGAAGCCGCCGGGATGGATCCGGAATCCTGTTATCTGGGTTTTGAAATATCCTATAAGTCCGATGCGGACAAAGCCAAAATCGAAAGTGTGTTCGATTTTGTGCGTGACGACTGCGTGGTCCACATCTGGCCGCCGCACAGCAAACTGGCCGATTTCATCAATTCCATCGAAACACTGCCGGAAGACACCATGCGTCTGGGTGAAATCCTGGTCAAGTGCGGCGCCTTGACGCAGAAGGAACTGGATACCGCACTCAATGCGCAGGCAGACCAGGAGATGGAAGAAGGGTCAACCGCGCAGCCGAAGATCGGCGACGTGCTGGTCAATCAGGGTGCGGTGACATCGGAAGTGGTGGAAGCCGCAGCGGTCAAGCAAGGCAAGGTGGCCGAGAAAAAATCCCTGGAATCCCAGCTCATCCGCGTGCAGGCCGCCAAATTGGATCAGCTCATCGACCTGGTCGGTGAAATGGTCATCGCCAGCGCGGGAGCCAATATGCTGGCGCGCAAGAGCGGCGAGACCGCGCTGGTCGAGTCAACTTCCGTGATCACGATGCTGGTGGAACAAATTCGCGACAGCGCCTTGCAGTTGCGCATGGTGCAGATCGGCGAAACCTTTACCCGCTTCCAGCGCGTGGTACGCGACACCAGCCGGGAATTGGGCAAGGACATCGAACTGGTTATCAGCGGCAGTGAGGCCGAGCTGGATAAATCCGTGGTGGAAAAACTGGGCGATCCGCTGATGCATCTGGTGCGCAATGCGCTCGACCACGGTATCGAGCCGCCGGAAACGCGCACTGCCAAAGGCAAGCCGGCACGCGGCACGCTGACGCTTAACGCCTACCACGAGTCCGGCAGTATTGCGATTGAGATCATTGACGACGGCGCCGGGATGAACCGTGAAAAGATTCTCAACAAGGCGCGCGAACGCGAAATCATCGGCTCCACGCAGACGCTCACCGACAGCGAGATTTTCAGCCTGATTTTCGAGCCTGGATTTTCAACCGCCGACAAGATCACCAACATCTCCGGGCGCGGCGTCGGACTGGATGTGGTGAAGCGCAATATCACTGCGTTGCGGGGAAGCGTCGAAGTTGAAAGCAAGGAAGGCCAGGGTTCCACCTTCCGCATCCGGCTGCCGCTGACCTTGGCGATCATCGATGGTTTTCTGGTGGGGGTGGGCAAATCCTCCTACGTGATTCCGCTGGGTACTGTGGTGGAATGCATCGAACTATCCGAAAAGGACCGGGAGGAAACAGTCAGGCACCAATATATCAACCTGCGCGGCGAAGTGTTGCCTTTTGTGCGGCTGCGCGAGCAGTTCGAGGTCGCCGAGCGCGGCGGCAAGCGCGAGAATATCGTGGTAGTGCAATACGCCGGGCAGAAAATCGGCCTGGTGGTGGACGAGTTGATGGGTGAGTTCCAGACCGTCATCAAACCGTTGGGCAGCATCTTCAAGCACATCAAGGGCATCGGCGGTTCCACCATCCTGGGATCGGGGGATGTGGCGCTGATCCTGGATGTGCAATCGCTGGTGGCGCTGACTACCGCACAGCAGAATCGGGCGCAGCCGGCAGAACCTGTCAGAGTTTAGAGTTTATTGTTTTTAGAGTGTTATTGTTTTTATTTTTATCTGGGAGGAAAAAATGTTAAAGAACATGAAAATAGGGGTTCGCCTCGGTATCGGCTTTGCTGTGGTGCTGGCGATGCTGATCATCGTCTCCGCGATCGCGATAATGCGGGTTGACGAGGTTAATTCGGCCACGACCAAGATTGTCGACGACCGCATGCCCAAGGTCGAGATGTCGAACGAAGTCAATACTAACGTGTTGGTCATTGCGCGTGCACTCCGAAATACTCTGCTGTCGAACGAAAAGAGTTTCGAAAAGGCACAGATGGAAACCATCGCTAAAGCGCGCGCGCGCAACGGTGAGATCATGGATACGCTCAAGCCCATGATTAATTCGGAAAAGGGCAAAGAGCTGTTCGCGAAAATGACTGAGGCGCGCACCAAGTACAGTACTGCACTGGATTATGTTTTACCTCTTTGCGACAGTTCAAACGCACAGCACAACCCACCTAAGGCGACCGAGTACATATTAGGTGAATACACCGCGATTGCTAACGATTATCTTGCGAAGATCAAGGAATTCTCTGATTTTCAGAAGGATCTGGCTGCCAAGTCCGGCAAGGAGGCAGCAGAGCTGGCAAGTTCGACGAAGTCGCTGTTGCTTGTACTTGCCATAGTTGCAGTCATTCTGGTGGTTATTTGCGCCTGGTGGCTGACCCGCAGCATCACCAGCCCGTTGGCAAAAGCAGTAGCGGAAGCAGACAAGATTGCACAAGGGGATTTGTCTTCCAACATTGTGGTTGACAGCAAAGATGAAACCGGACAGTTGTTGCTTGCCTTCGTCGCGGTTCAGAAAGCCCTGAAAGCGATGGTGGGGGATGCCGAGAAGCTTGCGAATGCGGCAGTTGAAGGACGGCTGACAACCCGTGCCGATGCCACCATGCACAAGGGCGACTTCAGGAAGATCGTGGAAGGTGTAAACCACACCCTGGATGCCGTGATTGGCCCGCTGAACGTGACTGCCGATTACGTCGACAAGATTTCCAAGGGCGTGATCCCGCCGGTTATCACCGACAACTACAATGGCGAATTCAACATTATCAAGGGCAATCTCAACAACGCGGTCAAGATGATGAGCGACCTGCTGGCGCAGACCGATATCATCATCAAGGCGGCGGCCGACGGTGAACTTAACAAGCGTGCCGACGCCACCCTGTTCGTGGGTGGCTGGAACCAGCTGGTCAAGGGTGTCAATGACACCATCACCAACATTGTCGAACCGCTGAACGTGACTGCCGATTACGTCGACAAGATTTCCAAGGGCGTGATCCCGCCGACGATTGTTACCGAGTACAAGGGCCAGTACAACGTCATCAAGAACAACCTGAACAACGCGGTCAAGATGATGAACGACCTGCTGGCGCAGACCGACATCCTGATTCAGGGGGCAGCCAACGGACAACTGGACAAACGCGCCAACCCCGAACTGTTCCAGGGTGGCTGGAAACAACTGGTTGAAGGTGTCAACCAGACGGTGACCAACATTGTTGATCCATTGAACGTCACTGCCGACTATGTGGACAAGATTTCCAAGGGCGTGATCCCGCCGACGATTGTTACCGAGTACAAGGGACAGTACAACGTCATCAAGCTCAACCTCAACAACGCGGTCAAGATGATGAATGACCTGCTGGCGCAGACCGACATCCTGATCCAGGGCGCGGCCAACGGACAACTGGACAAACGTG
>CAIQPV010000262.1 GCA_903873725.1 uncultured Nitrosomonadales bacterium | reverse complement strand
TCTTCCCCTTCCAGGGGACAAGAACCCAGTAGTTATCGTCTGCGACGGCTTATCCCAGCTTAATCTGCCATACACAGATCCGTAAGTGTGCCCATCCTTATGGCAGTCTGGCCTTACCTGATTCGGCAAATCAAACTCTTCTTCGTTGAACAGGAACTCAATTCGCTTCTGGTTTTCGGGCGACATCACAGGTGTAGTGTTCATGATGCCGTTTGCTGCAACGTTTAGCAGATCGTGTATCGCCCATTTGAGGTTAACCGCTGGCCGATGCAATGTCTTCAATACGTCACTTAACTCTTGTGGAATAGACAGCTTGCTCGCAATTAAGAAATACCTTTTCCTCGTCTGCGCACATCCAAGTGCTTGACTGTGGATGACCCCCGTCGTTAAGTTGTATCCAGCGGCCTTCAATATTGATATTGCCGCCCCAACTACATTAAACCTGTCGGCGGTCACCTCTGGAACGTTCTCAATAATAACAATCGGAATATTCATTCCGATAGCGAGAGCAGGTACAGATAGATACAATAGGTTTCGAGGGTCCTCTCTACGCGAATGGTTATTGAGATTTGAGTGTCCTTGACATGGGGGGCCTGCACAAAGTAGGTCAATCTGCCCGATAGAAGCTTCGAGTTCCGAATCTAGAATGGCGGGTGGATACGCTAGTTCAGCCTCATCACCTTGACCAAAAACTTGGAAGTCAACCAGTGAAGTAACAGAGCCATGAAAAGCTCTTTTCGGTTTCAGGTTATGCGCGTAAACATCCAGTCCCTCTTGATCCACGTCGGCAGCCACCGCAATCTCTGGCGTGAGCCCAATCGCGCGGAGACCCTCGGTTACGCCTAACGCTAGGCCGCCGCAACCGCTGAACAGATCAATTATGCGTACCTTTTCCCGCAATGGTGAATCAGCCTTCGGCGGTACACCTCGGTAGTAGCTCTTCCACCAAGACAGCGGTGGGTCATCTGTTTCTGCGTCGGCCTTGATGCTGGTTGTAAATGTATGACCATTTACCCTAACCGTTCGCCTTACAGTGTCCCCGTGTAACTCGTAGGTTTCTTCAAGCATTTACATTAGCTGCGATCGCTTTTACCCGATCAGCTTCTCTTCCTATCAATTTTGTTGCCAGTGCCTCTGGGTAGATCTCAAGCATCACGTTTGAGCGCAATCTTGTGAGGCGTGTTGCTAATTGTCTTACTTCAATCGTCTTAAGGCGGCACTTGCCGTTGAGTTCCTTTGGGAACAAATATTGCACCAAAGAACGGACCGTTGCTCGAGCGTTTCCAGTTCTAACCCCAATTACATGGCTTTCCCAAAAATCCTTGTCACCATATCTGGCAAGGTGATAAGGATCATTTGCTAGCGCATCATAGGCGAGCTCTGCTCGTATCCACATCCTGAAAAGCAGGTTCCGCTTTGTGTTGCCAATACCGTAGTTATTTGGGTTGACAGTCTCGCCACCCGCACTATGACGCCATTCAACAAGGTCAGAAAAATGGACTACCGTTAGATACCGCCAAAAATCATTGTCGGTAAGTGAAGTCGCTAGACTTTTGGGGATTGCCTGATGAACAAACACGCAGGCTTCAGCCTCAAAGCGCCCTCCCTCAGGGTCACGCAATGCTAACGTCTTTGGGTACGCTGCACGAATTTGTTCCAACTTTACTTTTAGTGGCG
>CAIQPV010000261.1 GCA_903873725.1 uncultured Nitrosomonadales bacterium | reverse complement strand
GTAAACGAGCGTGAGATTTCGCGGGCAGCCTGCCTGTGATTGCGGATCGTTGCCGAGAAACCGCTGCTCAAGCGCGACCGCAATATTTTCCGCGAAACCGATACCGACAAAACCGCCGGTCGCCACCGTATCGCCGTCACGGATCAACCGCACGGCCTCGGCGGCGCTGACGATCTTGTTGCGCTTGCCGGACAGTTGCTGCGGGATTGTTTGATGTGTCATGGTCTTTACCGGGGGAGGTCAGGCTATTGTTGGGTCATCCTGAAAACCGTAGTCGACGGGATCGTAGGTGCGAATTTATTCGCATGTTCAAAAATTTATGTGCGAATGAATTCGCACCTACAAAAACCGCATAGCCTGTTGAAATACTATCGGGGTTCGATTTTCAGGATCATAAGAGAAGCAATCCTGTGCCGTATGTTCGGCACCGCACAGAAACTACCCGCAATGATGCGTAGCTTGGCAACCTGTAAACAATTCGGGAGCAACGAACATGAATCCAGTCACGTCATTTCTGGTTGTACTATGTATTCTCGCGGGGCTCGCCATCGGCCAGACGAGCTACTTGGGATTTGTTTTCTTTGGTGCCGCGCTGATCATTGCCTTCTCACTTAAGATGGCCAACGCCTGGCAGAAATTCGTCATCCTGCGGATGGGCAAGCTGCAAAGCGTCAAGGGAGCGGGTTTGTTCATCATCATCCCGGTGATTGACAATGTGGTCGCAATCATCGACGAACGCATTCAGACCACAGCCTTTAATGCCGAACAGGCGCTTACCAAGGACACCGTTCCGGTCAACGTTGATGCGATCATTTTCTGGCATGTGCATGATGCCGAAAAAGCCGCTTTAGCCATCACCAATTACATTGAGGCGATAGACCGGGTTGCGCAGACCACGCTGCGCGAGATGATAGGCGCTTCGATGCTGGCCGCCCTGCTGTCCGACCGCAAGGATGCCGACGAACATTTGAAGGATGAAATCGGAAAAAAGACCGCGCCATGGGGCATCTCGGTCAGCTCCGTGGAGATTCGTGACGTCGCCATTCCGGAAGCCCTGCAGGACGCTATGTCCCGCCAGGCCCAGGCCGAGCGCGAGAAACAGGCGCGGGTGATACTCGGTTCCGCCGAGGCAGCCATTGCCGGGAAATTTGTCGAGGCCGCCGATATTTATGCGGGCCATCCAGCCGCACTCCAGTTGCGGGCCATGAACATCATCTACGAGGCGACCAAGGAACGCGGAGCCACGATCCTGATTCCGAGTTCGATGGTTGACAGCCTGAACCCTTCCGTGACGAGCCTGGCGCTTTCGCTCGCCACCAAAGAAATACACAACTAAGGAAATATCATGCAAATCAAAGGTAGCGTAGCACTCATCACAGGCGGCGGTAACGGTATCGGCGAGGCCGTGGCCAAGTTTCTTTCCAGGCATGGCGCCAAGGTCGCCATCGTCGACATGGAGCAGACTAACATCGACCGCGTCGTCAAGGACATCAAGGATGCGGGGGGAGAGGTGATTGGCATCCAGGCCAACGTCACCAGCGAAGCCGACACGGCAAAGTTCATCAAGGCGACGCTGGAAGCTTTCGGCATGCTCAATATCGCGGTGGCCTCGGCCGGCATTATTCACGACGGCATGATGCTGAATCTGGACAAGCACACCGGCAAGGTATCCCACAAAATGGGCCTCGACAAATGGCAACCGGTGATCGACGTCAACCTGACCGGCACCTTTCTGACGTTGCGCGACGCCGCCGAGGCGATGGTCAATGGCGGCTGGGAAGGGCTGCTGGTGCCGATCTCCTCGGTCAACAAAGTTGGCCAGGTCGGCCAGATCAACTATTCCTCGACCAAGGTTGCCGCTGCGCTGTTGCCCAAGATTATCATCGGCGAATTTCACATGCGCGGCATCAACCACATTCGCTGCGTCGGTATTGCGCCGGGTTATGCCGCGACCGGTTTGCTCACCGGGATGAACCAGGACATGCTGAAAGAACTCCTTGCCGATGTGCATATCGGCCGTCTGGTCAATCCGGATGAAATCGCCGCACTGATCGGACATTGTGTCGAGAATGGCGCAATCGACGCCTCCACGCTCGAAATTACCGGCGGCCTGTGTTATCCGAACGGAATTGCAAAGTAAGATATGTCGCTATCGTTCCCACGCTCTGATGAAACCACCTAGCCATTCGACTAGGTTGTCCAAAGACGACAACCAAGTCGCTGGTTATGCGTCACTGCCATTAAGTTAAGGGAATCCGTCGTTCCCGCGAAGAGCCTGCCCTCGACCTGATCGGGGGCGGGAATCCAGCGGTTTTGTTCAACATGCCTTTCGGGTTTGTCCTTGCCGCTTAAAACGGCTTCTACCGTTTTGGGACGCAGAGCGTCCCAAGCTGCATTCCCACGCAAAGCATGGGAACGATCAACTACTGAAAATCATATAGAGGCATTAAAGTAACTTTACCGGCAGCCGCCTGCTGCCCGGAGCCGCAGCTCCGTCACTGATTCGTAATATAATTTGACTGTATATCCCTGATTTGTTATTTTCCCAAATTGGACAAGCTCTAACCAAAAGTTAGGGGCGTTAAGCTCTGCGCGCCTGCGGCTGGTGTGCTGCTGCCACTCAAGGGGAAAAACAAGATGAAGAACTACCGGTACTTGCTGCTGGCAATACTGGGTATGGTTGCCATACCGGTTTATGTGCAAGACGTAAAAGCAGAGAGTGGCAAAGCCACGCAGGAGATGCAGGGGGCGCAATCCGAGGACACCGGCACCGCCACCGCGCCGGTGCGCATCGAGCGCTTCGAAGTCAAAGGCAACACCCTGCTGGATCCCGCCCTGATCGACCGCCTGCTGGCCCCCTACAAAGGCGAGTCGCGCGGCTACACCGACATCCAGCTTGCCCTGGAAACGCTCGAAGGCGCGTACCGCAGCGCCGGCTACAGCGCGGTGCACGTGGTCACCCCGGAACAGGAAATCACCCAGGGCAGCATCACCTTCCAGGTCATCGAAACCGCCGTCGGCAAAGTCATCCTGAAAGGCAACCAGTATTACGACAAGGACAACATCCGAAACGCCCTGCCCGCACTGGTCGAAGGCGCCACCCCGAGCGCGCGCGACCTGTCGCAGAACATCCAGTTGGCCAACCAGAACCCCACCCGCCAGCTTGACGTGGTGCTGGCGCTGGGCGACACCGAGAACACCGTGGATGCCCAGGTCAACGTGCAGGACAGTTCCCCGCACAAAGTATTCCTCACCCTGGACAACACCGGCAACCAGAGCACCGGCATGTACCGCACCGGGATCGGCTACCAGAACAACAACCTGTTC
>CAIQPV010000260.1 GCA_903873725.1 uncultured Nitrosomonadales bacterium | reverse complement strand
ATTCTCGAAAACTTGAAAATGTCGGCATCACCGCGATTGATCAATTGATTAATCGAAGCGAAACAAGTTCATCAAATCGTAATTTTCAGTTTATACTTTACTCACTTCATTTTTATGGAATTACATATAAACATATAGTTAAATTTATGGCACGATCCTTGATATAGGAGATGCCTGGGCACATGAAAGTGATGTACCGTCACCAAGGGGGAGCAGCATGGAACAACAGGGAATTCAGCGAACGGAAACCACCTTTGATGTCACGCGACGTTATGTGCGTGTTTGCAAACAACGGCCCGATGGTTTTATCGAGTTCGAGTTTTCCATCGGAACACCGGAACTTTGCGTCGAGCTGATGCTTCCAGAAGCAGCTTTTCATGAGTTTTGTCTTGCCAATGATGTCATTGTTCTTGAGCCAGCCAAGCCCGGACTAGGGGATTGGGTGGCGCGCATGAACGCTGCCTCCCGGCAGGAATCCGGAGATTTAGAGTAGTTCAACCACCCCGTGATACGGGAATAATAACGATAGGAGATATACATGCAGATCGATTTACGCACAGTATCCATCAAGCCGGTGCGACAAACGTTTGACCACATTGCGCGGCGATTCGGCGACAAGCCGGCCAGCCGTTATCAGGAAGGGACATACGACCTGCAGCAGACGGATATTTTTCACTACCGTCCATTGTGGGAACCGGAGCTGCAACTGTTCGACGTGCGCCGCACCAAGGTGCAGATGAAGGACTGGTATGCGCTTAAAGACCCGCGCCAGTTTTACTATGGTTCTTATACCATTGCACGCGCACGCCAGCAGGAAGCGGCGGAATCGAGCTTTGAAATGATCGAAGAGCGCGGCCTGGCCGAATTGATTCCGGCCGAGCTGAAGCAAACCGCATTGGATATTCTGGTGCCGATGCGTCACGTCGAGTGGGGCGGCAACATGGGCAATTCGTTCATTTCCGCCTACGGCTATGGTACGGCGATTACCCAGCCCTGCCTGTATCACGCCATGGATCATTTGGCCGTGGCCCAGTATTTGACCCACATCGGCCTGGTGCTGGATGGCCCCGAGGCGCTGGATAACGCCAAGGATGCCTGGATGAAGGACGCACTGTGGCAGCCGATGCGCCGCCATGTTGAGAATGTTCTGGTGGTACAGGACTGGTTCGAGATTTTCACTGCGCAGAACCTGGTTCTGGAAGGTCTGTCCTACCCGCTGTTCTATGATTATCTGGATGCCGACTTTTCTGCCAATGGCGGCACGGTCATTTCCATGATGACCCGCTTCATGGCGGAATGGGCTGCTGAAACAGCCAAGTGGGTTGATGCACAGGTCAAGGTTGCCGCCGCCGAATCGGCCGAGAACAAGGCACTCATAAGTGACTGGGTCAAACAATACCGCACCCCGGTGCTCGAAGCGCTTGCGCCACTGGCCAAGCGCGCCTTTGGCGACAAGGCCGAGAGCGTCCTGACCGAAGTGACCGATCAATTCAATGCACGTTGCGCCAAGCTCGGCTTGGCCATCTAGGAGGTTTCATGTCTACTGTCTTTATCGCCTTTCAAACCAACGATGACACTCGCCCGATCATCGAGTCCATCCTCGCCGACAACCCCCATGCCGTTCTCGACGAACAGCCTGCCATGGTCAAGATCAACGCCGAGGGCCACCTCGTCATCAATCGTGAATCGATCGAGGAACGTATCGGTCGCCACTTCGACCTGCAGGAACTACAAATCAACCTGATTACCATTTCCGGACACCTGGACGAAGACGACGATCAGTTCAGCCTGACCTGGAAAAACTAACAAGGAGACAAGCATGGATATGCAAACCAACAAAAAGAAGCTGGGCCTCAAGGAAAAGTATGCTCACATGACCCGTGGACTGGACTGGGAAACCAGTTATCAGTCGATGGACAAGGTATTCCCGCAAGCCACGTTTGAAGGCATCAAGATTCACGACTGGGACAAGTGGGAAGACCCCTTCCGCCTGACCATGGATTCCTACTGGAAATATCAGGCCGAGAAGGAGCGCAAGCTGTATGCCGTACTCGATGCGTTTGCCCAGAACAACGGCCATCTCGGCATCACCGATGCGCGTTACATCAACGCCATCAAGCTGTTCCTGACCGGTATTTCACCACTCGAATACGTCGCCCATCGCGGCTTTGCTGCGGCCGGCCGCAATTTCCCCGGAGTGGGGCCCCGCGTGGCCTGTCTGATGCAGTCTCTCGACGAAGTCCGTCATGCGCAGACGCAGATTCACGCGTTGTCCAACTACAACAAGCACTATGACGGCTTCCATGACTTCAAGCACATGCTTGAGCGTGTCTGGTATCTGTCGGTACCGAAATCGTTCTTCGACGACGCCTTCAGCTCCGGACCCTTCGAATGGATGATCGCGATTGGTTTCTCGTTCGAATACGTGCTGACCAACCTGTTGTTCGTGCCCTTCATGTCCGGCGCGGCTTACAACGGCGACATGGCGACGGTGACGTTCGGCTTCTCGGCGCAGTCCGACGAAGCCCGCCACATGACCCTGGGTCTGGAATGCATCAAGTTCATGCTGGAGCAGGATCCGGACAACCTGCCGATCGTGCAGAAATGGATCGACAAGTGGGCATGGCGCGGTATCCGCGTGCTGACGCTGGTCGGCATGATGATGGACTACATGCTGCCCAAGCGCGTGATGAGCTGGAAAGAAGCCTGGGAAATCTATTTCGAACAGAACGGCGGCGCGCTGTTCGGTGATCTGGCACGCTACGGCGTCAAGGTGCCGGAGTGCATTACACAATGTACGATCGACAAGGAACACATCTCCCATCAGGCGTGGGCGACCTTTTACCAATATGGTGGCGCAGCCGCTTTCCATACCTGGATGCCGACCGACGACGAAATGGACTGGCTGTCTGCCAAGTACCCGACGTCCTTCGATAAATATTACCGTGCCCGCTTCACCTATTGGCGCGACGAGGCTGCAAAAGGCAACCGCTTCTACACCAACACGTTGCCCATGCTGTGCCAGGTCTGCCAGATTCCGATGCTGTTCACCGAACCGGATGATCCTGGACAGATATGCTATCGGGAATCGGATTACGAAGGCGAGAAATACCACACCTGTTCGGACGGCTGCAAGAAGATCTTTGACGACGAGCCACAAAAGTACATCCAGGCCTGGTTGCCCGTGCATCAGATTTATCAGGGTAACTGTTTCCCCGAAGGCACGGATCCGACCGTCGAAGGCTTCAATCCATTAGCCAAAGTATTGGAGTGGTATCACCTCGAACATGGCAAGGACAACCTTGATTTCGAAGGCTCGCGCGATCAGAAGAACTTCGATACCTGGCGCGGCTTGGCGACCAAAAACACTTAATTGTTTGATGCGAGCGGAGGGCATTTAGCCCTCCCAAAGAAAAATTCTAGGAGATAAAAATGGCTGTAACTGCTCTGAAAGATTACCAATTCAGTCCTGCCGATACGCAGGACAAGTTCCACGGCGGACAATTGCTGTACGTCGGCTGGGACGACCACCTGATGTTCTGTGCCCCGTTTGCCTATTGTTTACCGCCCACCACGCCGTTCAGTGAATTGTGCAACAAAATTCTGGCCAACTCTTTCGGCTATCACCCGGATTGGAGCAAAGTGGATTTCAGCACCGCCACCTGGCTGAAATCCGGCCAGCCCTGGCAGCCCGATATGAGCAAGACGATAGGCGAGCTGGGTCTCAAACACAAGGATGTGTTGCGGTTGAAGACACCGGGCCTGACAGGCATCAATGGCAGTCGTTCCTGATCGGATGGGTTTATGAGTTATGAATTAACCATCGAGCCACTCGGTCAGACTATCGATGTCGAAGAGGGGCAAACCATACTCGACGCTGCTCTGCGTGCCGGTATCTATTTGCCCCATGCCTGCTGTCACGGACTATGTGCGACCTGCAAAGTGCAGGTCGTGGATGGTGAGGTCGATCACGGCGAGGCATCCACCTTCGCCTTGATGGACTTCGAGCGTGAGGAAGGTAAAACGCTGGCATGCTGCGCACGTCTGGCATGCGACACGGTAATCGAGGCCGAGATCGACGAAGACCCGGATGCCGAAAATCTTCCCGTCGAGGATTACACGGGCGAGGTGGTGCGCATCGAAGCCTTGACGCCGACCATACGCGGCATCTGGTTGAAACTGGATCGTCCGATGCATTTTCAGGCCGGTCAGTACATCAATCTGGAGGTGCCCGCAGTTGACAGTCAATCACGGGCTTTTTCGTTGGCCAATGCGCCGCAGCAATCGGAGTTGGTTGAATTAAACGTGCGCATCGTGCCGGGAGGTCAAGTCACCACCTGGTTGCACGAGCACCTGGAAGTCGGCGAAAAGTTGAAGTTGTCCGGCCCCTATGGTCGCTTCTTCGTTAAAAAATCGGCCAACGTCCCGTTGATTTTCATGGCAGGGGGCTCCGGCCTGTCCAGTCCGAAGTCGATGATCGAGGATTTGTTGGGTACAGGCTGCAATCTGCCGATGACGCTCATCTACGGTCAACGCAACAGGACAGAGCTTTATTACCATGCTGAATTTACTGAACTGGCCGCCAGACATCCCAACTTTTCTTACGTTCCCGCGCTGTCGCATGAACCCGCAGATTCGAATTGGGAGGGCGCGCGAGGTTTTGTGCATGAGGCGGCGAAAACACATTTCGACAATGACTTTCGCGGCCACAAGGCCTACCTGTGCGGGCCACCGGCGATGATCGACGCCTGTATTTCGACCTTGATGCAGGGACGACTTTTCGAGCGCGACATCTACATGGAGAAATTTTTCTCTGCGGCAGATGCCTCCCAGCAACTAAGGAGTCCTCTGTTCAAAAATATTTGACAGAACCAGAACTGATGAAACTCCACTGACTAGTAGTAGTGCGTTCCAGCAAAACCGTTACCGTTCGCGGTGAGCTTGTCGAACCGTTTTCTCTTGTTAAAACAAGCCTTCGACAAGCTCAGGCCGAACGGTTGATTTGTAATTGTTTTGCTGGAACGGTCTACTAGTGAGGTAGCACCAGCAGTAATGTCAGCGGGATGGAAATCAATGCAACAACATTGCCTATCATTACTATGGATGCAACTTTTTCAGGTTCCTGACGATAGTGTTCCGCAAAGATGTAGTTCAATACCGCAGGTGGCAACGCACCGAACAAGATGAGTTGCGCACTCTGGATGTCTGTTAAATCCAGCCCCCGCCCAACCAGATAGGCCAGTGCCACCCCGGTGATTGGGCGTAACACAGCAATCAATAAACCAAGGCGGCTCTCGGCCAATGTCATATTTGCCAGCCTCACGCCGAGAGCGAACATCATCAGCGGCACAGAGATATCGCCAAGCAGGCGAGTTGCTGTCATGAGCGGCGCCCAGATATGCACGCCGGTAAAATTCAGGCCAAGACCCAGCAAGGTGGCGAATAGCACGGGTACTTTCCACAAATCCCTCAGCCTGGCGTGATGGTCAAGCAACCAGGCGCCAAAACTGAAGTGCAGCGTGGTGGAAACCAGAAACATCACTACGGCTGCAGGCATGGCATCCTTGCCAAACGCCAGCAGCGCCAACGGCAGGCCTAGATTAGCACTGTTGTTGAACATCATCGGCGGCACAAGAGTTTTGGGTAGCACGCCCAACAATTTTGCCGCGACCAGCCCCGCTGCCCCAGCACCAAAAACAAACAGCAAGGTGCCCAGAGCCAGCCCTGAAAACTGGGCGATGCGAAAATCTCCGCCAACCAGCACCCCAAATACCAACGCCGGCACAAAATAGTCCATGTTGAGCCGGTTAGCCACCTCCATTTCCGGTTGATGGCGTCGCCCGGCCCAAACGCCAACCGAAACAACTGCCACGAGTGGAAACACGACTTCAACGATACGCCAGAAGAACATTATCCAAGAAACCTAAATTTATTATATAATTATTATTTTTCAACATGTTACAACGATTCAACGGGGAACTGTAATAACCGAATTTATTAAGAATTATGCGGATGGATAACCCCGCCCCCGGTAATCAAGACCGCCGATACGATGTTCTTTTACACCCTCGTGAGTTGGACATGCATAGTAAGCACGTATTTCAGAAATTTTCCCATCCGGCGTAAATTGGTACCATTCATCACCACGCAATATTAGGCCACTTTTTTTCTTGAAATGTGTCCACTCAATCACTGCCTTTCCGGTTTCCGGATCACCCACAAAGTTATCCACTGTCCAAAACGAACCTAATTCCCGAACACATTTGGCCCAGCAATCACCAATCACTCTGGCACCCTTTAAGGTTCCAAAAGGACTGCCTTCCGGAAAGTAATGCGTACCCTGTGGTGTGAAATAAACCATTACAGTTTCCGCACTGCCTGAGTTACAGGCAATAAAATAGTCCCGGATTGTTTTTTCCATGAATTCTTTGGTTAGCATTCAATCTCCATAACATTTCTAATTTTCCGATTCCTTCAGAGAGCTATAATTTTTCCGCAATGGGGAAGTTGACTTCGATTTCTACCCCGTCCGGATCGTCAAACATCAACTGGGCAACGCCGTAATCAGGCAAAGAACGTTCACTAAAAGGAATTCCCGAGTCACTCAGCCTGGTGATGAAACTCGCCAGTCCTGTGGCGTTAAAAGCAACATGTTCCATATTACCCGTGATGCGCTCCGGCCCGGTATCGTAGCAAGGGGCACCCCGCCGGAGAAATGTATCAAGAGCCTCTCCCGCACCCATCAGATGAACGATAGCCTGATCGCCAAGAAACATAAGGCGAAAAGGAAATTCAAATCCGTCCAGCACTTGGGTGCGAAATCCCATGATCTCAGAATAAAAGCGGGCGGATACATCCACATTTGCAGCGCGAATCGTGTAGTGATCAAAAGCGCTAATCGGCATTTTGCCTCTCCTGTCGTTATTGACTTGCTGAAGCCCCGTTACAAGGGTTATTTGACACCGGTTACGGACACACCCTTTTATTACATATTACATGCCTTGGTAAATCGGACCTTCGCCACCTTGAGGAGTTACCCAGTTGATGTTCTGGCTTGGATCCTTGATGTCACAAGTCTTGCAGTGCACGCAGTTCTGACTGTTGATCTGCAACCGGGGATTATTGCCCGTTTCGTCTTTCACGATTTCATATACCCCAGCCGGACAATATCGTTGTTCGGGAGCATCATATTGCGCCAGATTGAGGGTGATCGGCGTATCAGCATTTTTCAGTTGCAAATGACAAGGCTGGTCTTCTTCATGGTTGGTGTTGGAAAGGAACACCGAAGAAAGCCGGTCGAAGGTCAGCACTCCGTCAGGCTTGGGATAGTCGATAGATTTGCATTCCGCAGCCGGTTTGAGTTTGGTGTGATCCGCTGTATTGTGCAAAGTCCATGGCGCCTTGCCTTTGAGCAGTAATTGGTCGATCCCCACCAGAATAGCGCCAATATAGGTGCCAATGCTCATGTAAGGCTTGAAGTTGCGGGCCTTGTGCAACTCTTGATGGAGCCAGGAGGCGCGGAATTTTTCGGGATAGGCGTTCAACTCATCCCGTTGCCGCCCGCTAGCCAGCGCATCGGCAATCGCTTCGGCGGCCAATGCGCCGGTCTTGATAGCCGCATGCGATCCTTTGATGCGGGAGGCATTGAGGAATCCTGCATCATCACCTATGAGAGCACCGCCTGCGAACACGATCTTGGGCAGCGACTGGATGCCTCCTGCAGTAATAGCCCTTGCTCCGTAAGCGATTCGTTTGCCGCCTTCAAAGAAGGTACGGATTTCCGGGTGAGTTTTGAAGCGCTGGAATTCCTCGAAAGGAGAAAGATAGGGATTGCTGTAACCGAGACCGACCACAAAACCCACGGCCACCTTGTTTTCGTCAAAGTGGTAGAGAAAGGCACCGCCGTAGGTATCGGATGCCAGTGGCCAGCCGGCGCTGTGCATCACCAGGCCGGCCCGGAACAGTTCGGGCTTGATTTCCCACAGTTCCTTGATGCCGATGCCATAGGTTTGCGGGTCAACACCTTCGCGCAGGTTGAATCTGGCTTCCAGTTGTTTCCCCAAGTGTCCCCGGCAGCCCTCGGCAAACAGGGTATATTTGCCATGAAGTTCCATACCCGGCTGGTAAGTGGCAGTGGGTTGACCATCACGACCTACTCCCATGTCACCGGTGGCAACGCCCTTGACCGCACCGTTTTCGTCGTAAAGCACTTCGGCGCCGGCAAAGCCGGGGTAGATTTCCACGCCCAGCGCTTCGGCCTGTTCCCCGAGCCAGCGAGTAACCTGTCCGAGGCTGACAATGAAGTTGCCGTGATTCTGAAAACAGTCGGGCAACAGAAAGTTGGGGACTTTTCTACTGCCGGTTTCCGACAGCAAATAGAAGCGGTCTTCAGTGACCGCGGTATTGAGCGGAGCCCCCTTCTCCTTCCAGTCTGGAATCAGTTCGGTCAAGGCGCGGGGATCCATGACGGCCCCCGAAAGAATATGGGCACCGACTTCAGATCCTTTATCTATCAGGCAGACATTGATGTCCGGATTGAGTTGCTTGAGACGAATCGCCGCAGATAAACCCGCAGGGCCTCCGCCGACGATCACTACGTCGAATTCCATTGATTCACGCATTATGAGCTTCCATGGGTTATTTGAGTGAGCAGGTCAAACCAGACAGGTATAAAAAATCAAATTTCCGTTCTCATAAGCTTAGGGGGCTAAACGTATCGTCGTAGTGATCAAGACTCGGCATCTCAATGACTGCCCTTGTATCCAGGAATAAAAGTTCCTGCTTCCAATTCACGAGGATTTTCTTTCTTCCCTCGTCAGAAATATACGGCACATGGTAAGCAACGAATGGTTCCAGAACCTCCATTCCTACATAACCCAGCGATCCTTGCAACAAAGAACGAAGCATCCCGGAGGTGCCATAAAGCTGTCCATGAATTCCCTTGCAGCCAAACATGTACTCTCTGCCACCAAGCGTCGTGCAAACCAATGCCCTCTTCCCCCTCATTCCACCCTTCCCGTAAATCCTTTTTCCACCGTAGAACAGTCCTGAAACAAATACTCTGTCAATCCAGCCTTTCATAATTGCCGGCACTGACATCCAGAATATGGGAAAGGTAAAAATGATCAGCTCGGCATTTTCGACTTTGGTAATCTCGTCTCGAATATCTTCCTTAAACGTCCCGGAAGCCAGGCTGTGTCTCTGCTCCAGAGCATAGAACAAATAGTCCGGGTTGTCCCGTTCCAGAAAATCTTCCGCAGAAGCAACCGGATTGAAATTCATCGCATACAGATCTGAAACACATACCTCATGCCCATGCGCTCTCAGCGTTTCAACAGCGGTATCTTTAAGCGCCGCACAAAACGACCTTGGTTCCGGATGGGCATGGACAATCATTACATTCATCGAATGGAATCCTTTTAACGTTTGTTAATTCAGGAAAGCGCCAAATCTGCCGCATCCAGACTGCTCGTACCACGCTTGAGCATGAGCAGCAGAGACGCTGTCAAAGGGAGCACCTGATCTATATAAAAGCGTGTCGTTCCAATTTTTTGCCTGCAAAACGCGGCGTCACCATTTCCTGCGACGAGCCTGGCTTGTGCGGCAATAGACGAACGCACCAGCAACCAAGCCCCCGCCACCGTACCGAACAGCTTGAGATAATGGACAGAACCGAGCAGGGTCGATGCAGTATTGCTTACATAGTTCTCCACGATCCAGTCTGTGGCGGCCTTGAGGTCTGCCACGCCGCCGGCCAGTCCGTCGCCCATACTAGTCAGTTCGGTAACGCCTTGGGCTTGGACAGCAGTCGCAACCATCTCAAGTATCAAGGCGTTGGCTGCCGCCCCGCCATCGCGAGCCACCTTGCGGCCCATCAAGTCATTCGCCTGAATTCCGGTAGTGCCTTCATAAATGGTCGTAATGCGGGCATCCCGCTGGTACTGGGCAACGCCGGTTTCCTCAATGTAGCCCATGCCTCCATGTACCTGCACAGCAGTGTAGGCGATTTCATTCGCCTGCTCGGAGCACCATCCCTTGGCCACGGGAATCAACAAATCTATTCGGGCCTGATGGCGTTTGCGCTCCCCGGCATCAGCGCAACGGGCAGCCTTGTCCAAACTGGCCGCAGCAACCAAAACCAGCGCGCGCATGGCTTCCGTTTGCGAACGCATGCTCATCAACATGCGCCGTACATCAGGATGATAGGCAATAGGGAGAGTTCCTTCCCTGCCCGCCACCCTTCCCTGAATGCGTTCCATGGCATAGCTAAGCGTTTGTTGATAAGCGCGTTCCGCAATACCCACCCCTTCAAGCCCGACCGACAGTCGGGCGTTGTTCATCATGGTGAACATGTATTCCAGTCCGCGGTTGGCTTCGCCCACCAGGTGACCGACAGCGCCGGTTTCTTCGCCAAAGGCCATCACGGCGGTTGGACTGCCGTGAATTCCCATCTTGTGTTCGATTGATACGCACTTCGCATCGTTGCGCGCCCCAGCAGAACCATCACTGTTCAGCAGGAATTTGGGTACCACAAAAAGAGAAATCCCTTTCACACCGGCCGGTGCATCAGGCAAGCGGGCCAGCACCAGATGAATGATGTTGTCGGTGTAATCGTGCTCGCCATAAGTAATAAAAATCTTGGTGCCACTGATCAGATAGGCATTGCTTCCATCATTTGCAGGAACCGCCCTGGTTCGAACCGCAGCCAGATCCGAGCCCGCATTGGGCTCAGTCAGATTCATGGTGCCGGTCCATTCGCCGGAAATCATTTTCGGCAGATAGCGGGCCTTCAAGTCGTCGGAAGCATGATGGCTCAGTGCCTCAATGGCACCGCTGGTCAACATGGGACAAAGGGCAAAGGCGGTGCAGGCAGAGTTCCAGATTTCACCCACAGGAATACTCAACAAATGGGGCAGTCCCTGCCCGCCGAACTCGGGATCGCATGTCAGGCCGATCCAGCCACCGTCTGCAAACTGTTTATAAGCATCCTTGAAGCCGGGAGAAGTCTTGACTTCGTAATTGGCGCACGTCGCACCTTGCTGGTCACTGATTTTATTCAAAGGCGCAATGACTTCTTCGGCCAGACGACTGGCTTCTTCCAGCACGGCAGACACCAGTTCGATGCCCACCTCTTCACAGCCGGGAAGCGCGGCAACTTCGTCGAGACCGGCCACTTCTTCCAGCACGAACATCAAATCTTTTACCGGCGCAACGTATACAGTCATAGTAATCTCCCCAATGCGGTTTTTAGAGGGCCGCCGTCAGTTGTGGCACCAACTCGAAAAGGTCTCCCACCAAGCCGTAATCGGCCACCTGAAAAATCGGCGCATCAGCATCTTTGTTGATGGCGACGATCACTTTTGATTCTTTCATGCCGGCCAGATGCTGAATGGCACCGGAGATACCCACGGCGATGTAAAGCTGGGGGGCAACTATTTTGCCGGTCTGCCCCACCTGATAGTCGTTGGGGACAAAGCCAGCATCCACGGCAGCACGGGAGGCACCCAGGGCAGCGCCGAGTTTGTCCGCCAGAGGAGCCAGCACCCTCTGATAGTTTTCCCCGTTACCCAAACCGCGCCCGCCGGAAACGACGATCTTGGCTGCACCCAGTTCGGGCCGCTCTGACACACTCAATTCACGCTCCACCAAGGTCGTGCAACCCAGATCAGCCGGAGATAACACGTTTTCAATGGCAGCAGAACCGCCATCGCCGGCGGCGTCAAAAGACGTGGTACGTACCGTGATCACTTTTACCGCATCCTTGCTTTCAACGGTTGCAAGGGCGTTACCCGCATAGATGGGACGCACGAAAGTGTTGGCATCCACCACGGCACTGATTTCGGAAATCTGGGCGACATCCAGTAACGCAGCAACGCGGGGCATAAAGTTTTTACCATAGGTAGAGGCAGGTGCCAGGATATAACTGTAACCGGCAGCGATTGACACCACCAGCGAGGCCAGGTTTTCGGCAAATCCATCGGCCAGATGGGCTGCATCGGCCACCTTCACTTTGTTCACCCCTGCCAATGAAGCGGCTGCCCGGGCTGCCGGCTGGCAGTTGTAGCCTGCCACCAATATATCTGCTGTGATACCCAGCTTGAGTGCTGCCGACAGCGTGTTACGGGTGCCGGCTTTCAGCGTTGCGTTGTCGTGTTCGGCTATTACCAGAATGCTCATGCTCGTTCCCTTCAGATAATCTTGGGTTCGTTTTTCAGCTTGTCTACCAGTTGGGCAACATCACCCACACGGATACCGGCAGTGCGTTTGGGCGGCTCATTAACGCTACGGGTAATCAGGCGTGGTGCAACGTCCACGCCCAGTGAAGCAGCGGTCAGGATGTTGAGCGGTTTTTTCTTCGCCTTCATGATGTTGGGCAAGGTGGCATAACGAGGCTCGTTGAGACGCAAATCGGTACTGATTACGGCTGGCAAAGTGACGGCAAGGGTTTCCAGTCCTCCATCCACTTCCCGCGTTACAGTAGCTTTTCCGTCTGCAATCACCACCTTCGAGGCAAATGTCGCCTGGGGCCAGCCCTGCAAGGCTGCCAGCATTTGGCCGGTCTGATTGGCATCGTCGTCAATCGCCTGTTTGCCGCAAATAACCAGGCCGGGTTGTTCCTGCCCGACCAATGCCTTGAGCAGTTTGGCCACCGCCAGAGGCTGCAATGTTTCCGACTGGGCGACATCGACTTCTACAAGAATCGCCCGATCCGCCCCCAGAGCCAAGGCAGAGCGCAAAATGTCCTGGGCGGCTGCAATGCCACAGGTAACGACGACGACCTCCACCGCCACACCCGCTTCCTTCAGCCGCACAGCTTCTTCCACAGCAATTTCATCGAAGGGATTCATGGACATTTTGACATTGTCCAGCTCAACTGCCGAATTGTCGGCTTTGACGCGAATCTTGACGTTATAGTCCACCACCCGTTTTATCGGGACAAGAATTTTCATGCTCACAAATTAGCTCCGTTTTTTTAAGTTGCCTGATCGATCCGTCAAAAGCGTTACCGTTCAATTTCTCAACGGCTTGCCTGTTTCCAGCATATGCTGGATACGGGCTTGGGTTTCCGGTGTTTTAAGCAGCGCGATGAATTCTCTGCGTTCCACCTCCAACAGCCATTCTTCACTCACCTGACTACCTGCTTCCACATCGCCGCCACAAAGGGCCACTGCAACCGCTCGCCCCACCCGATAGTCGTGGGCAGAAATGCTACCCTCTTCCTGCAGTTTCGCCAATGTCAATTCCAGCGCGGCAATACCATTGCGACCGGCAACTGCCACGTTCCTTGCCGGCATCGGCGGGTGATAGTTCGCTTCTGCCATTGCGCGTACCCGACGCAAAGCAATATAAAGCAGCTCCTTTGGATGAAACACCAGATCATCGGATGGTTTTGCAAATCCCATTTCCCTGGCTTCCTGGCCGCTGCCTGACTTCTTCGCATTGAATATGGTCTGGAAAGCTGACTGGATTGCAGGAAATACCTCTACTCCCGCCTGAAATTTCACCAGTTCTGCGGCCTTTAAAGCAAATTCTTTGCTTCCCCCTCCTGCGGGGATAAGGCCCACACCGGGTTCAACCAAGCCGATGCTACTCTCCAAGGCAAGCAAACGATGGCTTGCATGCATAGCTAATTCGCAACCGCCGCCCAGGGCCAAACCCTCTACGGCCGCGACAGTGGGAACTTGGGCATATTTGAGAGCCATCGACGCCCGCTGAAATTTGATCAACATGTTATTCAACTCGTCGAATTTTCCGGCCTTGGAATCCTCCAGGAATTCCCGCAAGTTGGCTCCAACGGAAAAAGGCGCCTCCTGCCAGAGTACAAGACCTGAGTATTCAGTTTCAGCGATGGCCACCGCTGTCAACAACCCTTCCAGCACGGGGGTTCCAATGGTGTGCATTCTGCTAAGAATGGAAAGAATTGCGATACCCGTATCCAGGGGGTGAGTCCACAACCTCACGTTCTCGTTTTCCCAAATCGTGTTGCCTGTCACATCGGAGGCTTCCCCAAGCACCCGCTCCGGATAAAGCTGGCGCTGGTATACGGGGAGGCCGGAGCGCGGTTTGAGAGCCTGCTCTGCGGCAGACCAGGAACCAGTCGCCTCATGCATGCCTTCCCTGTTGAAGACCCAGGCAGGCAGCGGCGCATCACTCATGGTTTTGCCATCCGCAATATCGTCTCGAATGGCTTCTGCCACAGCCTTCCAACCCGCCGCTTGCCAGGTTTCGAACGGCCCCCGGTTCCAGCCAAACCCCCAGCGCATGGCGAAGTCGACATCCCGTGCATTGTCGGCGATGTCGGCCAAGTGGTAGGCACAGTAATGGAACACGTCACGGAAGATGCTCCACAACAACTGCGCCTGGGGATGCGCGTCGACGCGCAATGCTGTCAAACGCAGGGCCGGATCAGTAATTTTAAGTAAATCCGCCACCTCAGGTGCAATGGAGCCGGTGGCAGGCCGATACTGTCCCTGAGCAGGATCAAAGACATGAATGTCCTTGCCAACTTTCGTGAAGATACCGGTCTTGGTCTTTTGTCCCAGAGCTCCCTTCTCAATCAGCCCATGCAGCCATTGTGGCGCGTTGAAGTGTCCGAACCAGGGATCGCTCGGCAGCGTGTCGCGCATCGTTTTGACCACGTGGTTAAGCGTATCCAGCCCTATCACATCGGCAGTCCGAAATGTGGCGCTTTTGGGACGCCCGATCCGGGGTCCCGTGAGTGCATCCACCTCGTCGCATCCCAAGCCCAGCCTGGCCGTGTGGTGCATGACGGCGAGGATGGAAAACACCCCTACCCGGTTGGCAACGAAGTTCGGCGTATCCCTGGCTCGCACCACCCCCTTGCCGAGGCGCGAGGTGAGCCAGGTTTCCAGATGATCAAGCATGGCCGGAGCACTGCTCCGGGTAGCGATGATTTCCACTAATCTCATGTAACGCGGCGGGTTAAAAAAGTGGATTCCACAGAACCGGGGCCGCATCTCCACAGGCAAGTTTTCTGAAAGTCTATTTATGGACAGGCCCGAGGTATTGGACGCAAACACCGCGCCTGGTTTGATGAAAGGGATGATTTTGCGATAAAGATCTTCCTTCCATTCCATTTTCTCGGCAATGGCCTCGATGACCAGATCACACTCTGCAAGCAGCGACAGATGCTGGTCGAAGTTTGCCGCATCGATGAACCGGATTCGTTCCTTGTCCATCAACGGGGCGGGGGTCAATTTTTTCAAGCCTTCAATTGCTTTATTCGCAAGCCCATTGGGATCACCCTGTTGAGAGACAAGATCGAACAGCACCACCGGCACGTCCGCATTAGCCATATGTGCAGCGATCTGCGCCCCCATCACCCCGGCACCCAATACCGCTGCCTTGCGTACTATCAATGAACTCAACCTGACTCTCCCTTTACGATGGTCGCGGACAATTATTCTCGTCCGCCTATTTTCAAAAATGAACTATTTGTCCAACCCTCTGAATCTGGTTAAACGAACTGGTTTGGATACAGCTATGTCCAATCCACACTTTCATGAATCTTGTTCTGCAGGTTGATCAGTTTTTACGCGTCCGCAGCCCAGTCGTTTTGAAAGCTTTGCGGCGGCATCCTTTATGCTGCGAGCAAGAGGACTATCCCATCCCATATCGAATTGACCGATCGTACCGAGTGAGGTAATCGCAGCCGCCATGCGACCTGTGTGATCGAATACGGGTGCGCAAAAACCGTTGATTCCCGGGGTCAAACTGCCGCTGGCCCGGGCTATGCCATGACTGCGAATTTCCTTGAGTAATACTTCCAGATCACGCATCACCAAGGTAGGCGTGGTGTTTGTCGCCTCGGCAGTAGCACGCAACTCCACGCCGACCCATTTTTTCAAATAGGGTGACTGGTAGAAGGCTGCATAGGCGAGACCGGTGGCAGAAGTAGTCAGCGGCATCACAACACCAGTCCGCAAGGTAACGGTGACCGGCCCTCCGGCTTCGATCAGCCGCACGCAAGTTGCGCCATTATTGCCCCACACGGAAAGCGCAACGGTCTCCCCGATTTCCTCGCACAAATCCTCAAGAACCGGATCGGCCAGTCGTACTGCGTCAATTCGCGAGAGGCTCGCCAGCCCCAGTTCCAACGCGAACTCACCCAGGTCGTAGCGTCCCGAATTGGTATCCTGCCCAACCAGTCCCATGCGAATGAAACTCACCAGATAACGATGAGCTTTTGCCGCCGGCATCCCGGCATTCTTGGCGAGATCAATAAGCTTCATGGAACGGCCATTTGCTGCCAAAGCGCGCAGCAGTTGTGCGCCAATCTCAATGGACTGAATGCCT
>CAIQPV010000259.1 GCA_903873725.1 uncultured Nitrosomonadales bacterium | reverse complement strand
GGCAAACATCTTTGCGGCGTCCGATAAACGCTATTCGTAACACTCGCAAGCCGCGCCTGACGCGATCACCTGCTTGCGCGATCCGATCCAACTCAAAAAAGACCGTTTTCAAAGGTGCGGCAATCAGCGGGCCAAGGGCCTTGTCTTCATGGGCTTCGACCAATACCGTGCGGTAACCGGCTTCCTGGGCCATGCGCCGGACCTCGTTGAGCAGCACGGTTTTACCAACCCCACGCAGCCCGGTCAGCATCAGGCTTTTTTCTGGTTTACCGATAAGAACGCGCCCCAGCAGGATGCGAGCCTGCTCCAAAACGGGCGCTCGCCCGGCCAGTTCCGGTGGTGGGGAGCCAGCACCAGGTGAAAAGGGATTTCTAATTGGGTCCATGTTCTACCAAGTTATAAGCGGTTCTATCTATATTTCATTATAACCAGATAGAACTCTTCAGATGCAAGTGTAAACAATCTCAAAAGACTGTTGGGCGATTTGGTGGGGCCGACCCAATGCATTCGCAATTGATTCGCCTGTCAGCTTGCGTGTCGTGCATGGTTGTATCGCCTGTCGAGCCACCTGTCACGCCAGAAATTGCAGAATCACCCGTGGCGGTTTGTTGCAGATCACGCAATTGACGAACTGCATGATGTCGCCATGCGTGCCATAAAGGGCATCTGGTCGCCGGCATCTCCAGTGCGTAACATTTGGCCATCAGCAACGCAGCACGAGGCATTCGCCACAGTCTGTTTACTGGTAATCCAATTGCGGAATTTTTCAGGTAATCAGCTGGCTTGGACGGGGCGTAATGCCTCTGGGCTACCATCTAACAAGAAATTAGACATCTATCATTAACGATGTTATATTTCTATTCTATGTTAGATGAAACGCTTCCCCAACAGACTGTCCGGTACTTGAAACAGGTACTCGGAGGGGATGCCGTGCGCGTTGCACACAGCGAGACGGCCCAATTGCCGTACTTCCTTCAGGATATCTATGAGGTGTTGCAAGGTGAGTTGCTGGGACAGCCGGTCACATTTGCCTGCATCAAAGGCAGTCAGCCACTGGCTGCCCAGCAGGTCAACCTGCATGCGAAGCGACTGCGCGCTTTGTTGCATGCTCCGGTGATCGTGGCATTGCCAAAGGTTGCGCCGGGTGAGCGCAAACAACTGATCCAGCATGGCATCGCTTTTGTGGTTCCGGACAGGCAACTGTTCGCGCCTCAAATGGGGATGATCCTGAGCGAGCGATTTGGATTTGAGCCGCGTCGGGAACAAGAACTTGCCAGCCCCGCAACGCAGGCACTCTTGATCTGGTTTTTGAATCACCATCCGGTCACGCAAACTTGGCATCCGTTTGAAGAAGCTGCAGCTCTTGGCTATGCCGGGATGACGGCAACTCGAGCGGTCAGAGAGTTGCTGCAGTTCAATCTGTTTCAACTGGAAGTGCGAGGGCGGGCTAAATACCTCAAGCTGGTGGGCACACGTCGTGAACTTTGGGAGAAAGCCAAGCCGCACCTGCGCTCGCCTGTTCTCCGAACCTTGTGGACCTACGATCGTCGCATTCTTGAAGTGACTGGCACGTGTTGGGCTGGAGAGAGCGCACTGGCACTGCTAACCATGGTTAACGAGCCCCAGCAGCAAGTGATTGCCATGACAGCAGAAGCCACGCAACAGGCCAAGCACAGCGGTATCTTCTTTGAGCCCAGGGAACTTGCCGATGGGGTGGCTGTTCAAGTGTGGCGCTACGTGGCGTGCATGCAAGTGAAAGAAAAAACCGTGGATCCGTTGTCTTTGTGGCTGAGCCTGCGGGACAACCGAGACGATCGGATCCAGGTGGCCCTAGATGAAATTGAGGAGAAGTTCTCGTGGTAAGAGGGTTGGCGATTTTTCAGGAATGGTTCAAAGACTTCGAGAACCAGTACGTCCTGATCGGTGGGACGGC
Source organism: uncultured Nitrosomonadales bacterium (assembly GCA_903873725.1). GTDB lineage: Bacteria > Pseudomonadota > Gammaproteobacteria > Burkholderiales > Gallionellaceae > CAIQPV01. The sequence goes on along the minus strand of CAIQPV010000259.1, from coordinate 1,679 downwards.
AGCGTTAATCACTATGACCGAGGCGGGCTTGCCATTCCGAGGCACCAAGGACTTGGACATGGTTTTACATGTGGAGGTTCTGACGCGTGAGTTCGGTCATACATTTTGGAAGTTCGTGGAGGCCGGTGGTTATCAGCAAAAGGAGGGGCATCCGCAGCAAAAGCCCTGCCTGTACCGATTTCAAAAGCCGCTGGACGAAGAATTTCCGCTCATGCTGGAACTGTTTTCACGTGTGCCAGACGGCCTGAACTTTGTCCCGCCGGGGCATCTGACGCCCATCCCGCTTGACGAGCAAATTGCCAGCCTCTCGGCGATCTTGCTTGACGATGACTACTACCAGTTCGTGCTCACCGGCCGAAAGAACAAGCACGGGATGCCGTCCTGGGTTGGCGAAGATCGTTTGATCCCACTGAAGGCAATAGCCTGGATGGAAATGAACGAGCGTGTCCGGCAGGGCGAAGTGATTGACTCCAAAAATATCAACAAGCATCTGTCGGATGTCGTGCAGCTGTCGGCCCTGCTGCAACCGGGTCAAGTTATTGAATTGCCTGGAAAACTCAGAGCCGATTTACAGGCTTTTACCCAGGCAGTGGTTGCATTGAATCGCACCGAGCAGATTCAAGCCGTGCACCGAATTGCGGCCGCATACGCTTTCAATTTGTAAATTCAAACCGCACCCGTCGGCCAGCGCCATCCGACGGATTGCTTTCATTGTTCTATCTCAGTCGCTCCGGCTATTGATTCGCCTGTCAACGCGCCTGTCGTGCATGCTTGTGTCGCCTGTCGCGCCACCTGTCACTCCATTACTTGCGCCCTGTCGGTATTGGGATCATGCAAAGCATCAGCTCAGAAATCGATTCAATTCTTCGCGAAGAAATTGAACTGGCCCAAAAGGACGACCCCGCTCTAATCGTTAGGTCTTCTTTCGAGGTCATAGAAGATTTTTTGAGTCAGGGCATGTCGCTGGAACGAATTGCTTCTGCGCTTCAAAAACATGACATCAAAATCACCAAAGGGCACCTTGTCCGGCACCTCGGCATCTTGCGTGAAGAACGTGGGCTGCAGCCATTAAAAAGAGGCAGAAAACCCAAATCTTTGGACGCATCAACACTGACTCCATCAGCAACTTGCATTCAAAGTCAGCCGCGTGCAGCCGTCAGGACTCCAAGTGCACCGCCCTGCCCTGTCCCTGCTGCTGATGTTCAATCCGCTGCCACAGAAACCAAACGACTCACTGTGAGCCAAACGGTATTTCCGGACGAAATCACCAGGCTCAAATTCATCGAAGTGAAGGGCGAATTGCTGGACGTCACCAGGATGAATATCGATGACTATTTAACTGTTTCCAAAACCATACCGGCCAACGGAAAACTTCCTGATGGCATGTTCGAAATCATTGCCGCAGAAAACAGGATACGAGGCATGTACGAACGGGCATTACTCCAGTATGACGAAGCCATCGCCAAGTGGAAATCAAACCAATAGCTTTTTGCACGAATTTAAACAACCCAAAGGATGGTCATGATCAAATCGTATTTTGTGGACGGTGACAAAGGCGGCGTGTGCAAAAGCTTCGTCTCCCGGTGCCTGGTTGACAGCTTTATCAACCATGAGGTGTCGGGCATGCCGAAGATTGACAAATTGATTGTCATTGACGCGGACCCCATGAACCCGGATGT
>CAIQPV010000258.1 GCA_903873725.1 uncultured Nitrosomonadales bacterium | reverse complement strand
GTACCGAGGCATAGAACTTAAGCGCGTTGCCACCGGTTGTAGTTTCCGGATTACCGAACATGACGCCGATTTTCATGCGTATCTGGTTGATAAAAATTACCAGCGTATTGGAACGATTGATATTTCCGGTCAGCTTGCGCAACGCTTGCGACATCAGGCGCGCATGCAAGCCCATTTGCGCATCGCCCATTTCTCCTTCGATTTCCGCTTTCGGCGTCAGTGCTGCCACCGAGTCGATGACCACCACGTCAACAGAAGCGGAACGCACCAGCATGTCGGTAATTTCGAGCGCCTGTTCGCCGTTATCCGGCTGCGAAATGAGAAGGTCTTCAACTTTCACACCGAGCTTCTGAGCATATTGCGGGTCGAGCGCGTGCTCCGCGTCGATGAATGCCGCCGTGCCGCCCAGTTTCTGCATCTCGGCAATTACTTGCAGGGTAAGCGTGGTCTTGCCTGATGATTCCGGGCCGTAAATTTCGATCACGCGACCACGTGGCAATCCTCCCACGCCGAGCGCGATGTCGAGCCCCAGCGAACCGGTGGAAACCACCTGTATGTCGCGTGCCACGTCGTGTTCGCCCAGGCGCATGATGGAGCCTTTGCCAAACTGTTTTTCGATCTGGCTTAATGCTGCCGCGAGTGCCTTGCTTTTGTTGTCATCCATTTTTTCTGCTCTCCTTCAAAAGATGCGTGATTATGGCACATCATTATGCCGTTGCATAGAACGATCGTTCTTTTAGTTGTTTTAACCCGTTGATGTATAAATGTCAGGATGGGTGAAGCGTAGCTTAACCCATCAATCCTGGTGTTATATGTGCGTCGCCGCACCAAGGCGACCGTTTAAGCCGTTTGAGTCAATTGATTCAACAAATCGACCACGCCCTGCAAGGCAATGCGCACCGACTGTGCACGAACCTCTCCTCGGCTACCGGCGAAATGATGCAGGCGTGCCACGCACGTTCTGTCCTTGACTCCCCAAGCAAACCATACTGTGCCGACCGGTTTTTCCTGCGTACCGCCGGATGGCCCGGCAACGCCGCTCACTGCCAAGGCGACCTGTGCATGACTATGTCGTAGCGCACCCGCCACCATCTCGCGTACCACCGCTTCGCTCACTGCACCGTGTTGTATCAGGGTGTCCGGAGACACGCCCAGCATTTCGCGCTTGGCATCGTTGGCATAAGTAATAAAGCCGCGTTCGAACCAGCCTGAACTGCCCGCTATTTCTGTGATGGCCTGCGCCACACCACCACCGGTACAGGATTCCGCCGTGGTCAGCATCAAGCCGTGTGCTTTGAGCAAACCTCCGACTTGTGCAGCGAGTATGTCCATGATTAACCATTCAGCCCGCGCGCCAGATCGATCTGAATATCGCTCACTGCTTCCAGCCCGACCGCAATGCGCAACAGCCCTTCTGTAATACCCGCCGCCGCACGTTGTTCCGGGGTGTTACGACCATGTGTTGTGGTGGCCGGATGGGTGAGCGTGGTCTTGGTGTCGCCAAGATTGGCAGTAATGGAGAGCATCCGCGTGCTGTCGATCACGCGCCAGGCCGCTTCCCTGCCACCCTCGATTTCAAACGAGACGATGCCGCCGCCGGTCTTCTGCTGTTTCATAGCGAGTACATGTTGGGGATGCGATGGCAGGCCAGGATAGAGCACGCGCATCACATTGGGCTGTTGTTCCAGCCAACGCGCCAATTCCAGCGCATTGGCGCTGTGCGCGTCCATACGGATTTTCAGCGTCTCCAGCCCTTTGAGAAACACCCAGGCGTTGAATGCGCTCATGGTCGGCCCTGCCGTGCGCAGAAACTGGTACACGCCTTCCAGCGTTTTCTTATTGCCCAGCACTGCGCCACCCAGAACCCTGCCCTGCCCGTCCAGATATTTGGTGGCGGAATGGATCACGATGTCCGCGCCCAAGGCAAGCGGCTGCTGCAAAATGGGCGTGCAGAAGCAGTTGTCAACTGCAAATAGCGCACCACTCTTTTTCGCAACGAGCGCAATCGCCGCAATGTCGGAAATTTCGGTGAGCGGATTAGACGGGGTTTCCAGAAAGAATAACCTCGTCTCCGGGCGTATGGCGTCGCTCCATTCGCTCACGTCGGTCGCGGAAACAAAGGTGGTTTCAATACCGAATTTCTTCAGGATGCCGCCGAACAAATTCACCGTTGCACCGAACAAACTGCGGGAAGCGACAATGTGGTCGCCGCTCTTCAGCAAGCCCATGCAGCAGGACAGGATCGCCGACATGCCGGAGGCGGTGGCGATGCATTGCTCCCCGCCTTCCATGGCGGCAAGACGCTCCTCGAACATGGTGACGGTGGGATTGGTAAAGCGTGAATAGATGTTGCCCGGTTCTTCGCCGATGAAGCGCGCGGCGGCCTGTGCGGCGCTGTCGAAAGTGAAGCTGGAAGTGAGAAACAGCGCCTCGCTGTGCTCGTTAAACTGGCTGCGCGCCGTCCCCGCACGCACGGCAAGCGTTTCTGGCCGGTACAAATTTTTTGTCCCAAACTGACGGGATGATTCGGACATGTTTTTTCCTTTAAATAAAAACCCGGGTAGCTATGGCGTTAACTACAATGGCTAAATAATAACATATAAATCAATTGGTTAAATTGATAATATTCAACGTACTTCCAGCACACAATCTACTTTGTGAAAACATCCTAACAGATAAAGAAATATATCCACAAACTCAGGCAACCACATTAACTGCCGTGCCGACTGGAATCCGTTCAAACAGTTCAATCATATCTGCATTGCGCATCCGCACACAGCCACGGGAACCGGGCCGGCCAAGCGGGATGCTGTCGGGGGTACCGTGGATATAGATATAGCGCCGCATGGTATCGCACGAGCCGAGGCGGTTGTAGCCCGGTTCGCAGCCTGACAACCAGAGGATGCGCGTCAGTATCCAGTCGCGTCCGGGATGTTGTGCGCCAAGTTCCGGCGCATAAATTTCGCCGGTTGGACGCCGCCGCACGAACACGCTGTCAAGCGGCTGCCCCGCCCCGATTTTTGCTCGAATAATGTGCCTCCCGCGCGGGGTGCAATAACTGCCGCTCTCCTCGCCCGCGCCGTTCGCCCCGGTGGAGACTGGATAGCAGCGCAACAGTTTTCCGCCGTCATCGAACAGTTCAAGAGTTTGCACGGGGATGCGAATGGTAATTTTCATTGTAATTTCTGCCGTGCCCGGCGAGCCGCGAAAAAGTTGCTCAAAACTGCACCGCATTCATCAGACAACACCCCGCCTTCGATGCGCGCATGATGGTTCAATGGTGCAGACGTGAACAGGTTCAACACGCTGCCGGCCGCACCGGTCTTGGGGTCGCGCGCGCCGTACACCACGCGCGCAATACGCGCATGGAACATGGCGCCCACACACATTACACAAGGCTCCAGCGTAACAAAGAGCTCGCAGCCGACCAAACGGTAGTTGCCCAATTGTCGTCCTGCATCGCGCAGGGCAAGCATTTCGGCATGGGCTGAGGGATCGTGGCGCGAGATCGGCGCATTGAAACCGCACCCGACAACTTTGCCATCCTTTACCACCACCGCGCCAACCGGCACTTCACCGGCTTGTTCGGCTTGCCTCGCCAGTTCGAGCGCAAGGCGCATATAATCTTCATCAGTCATTTACATCCCGGGCAGGTTTCCGTGAAATATCCATTACCGGCAACCGTAGCACAACTGTACCAGTTTGACGAGATACTGATCGACTGTGGTTAAAGGGTACTCTATAGGAAACCTCTAAAAATTCAATTATCTAAGCCAGACAAGGCGCGAACAAAAAATTGCGACGCAGCATATGTCTGATATGTAAGGAGTAATTTTTTGTGAGCACCGCAGTATCGCGACGAAAATTTAATTTTTAGGGGTTTCCTAAAGAAAAACTTCACTTGCAGAGAGGAATAACATGGATACTCTTAACAGCCAAGCAGCATCGGGAAAGAAACTCACTCCCAGCGCAATCGCAAACTATCTTGACCAATATGTTGTCGGCCAGGACAAGGCGAAGCAAATCCTTTCCGTAGCGGTGTATACGCATTACCGCAAGCTCGGTTTGCCAAGACTGAATGCCGTCGAAATCGCCAAGAGCAATATCCTGCTGATCGGTCCGACCGGTACGGGTAAGACGCTGCTTTGCGAAACTCTGTCAAGAATCCTGTGCGTGCCTTTCGTCACCGCAAACGCTACATCGCTGGCCCAGTCGAAATATGTCAACGAGGAAATCGAGGCGTTGCTGCAACGTCTGTTGAACAAGGCTGAAGGGGATGTTGCCAGCGCCCAGCGCGGCATTGTCTTTATCGACGAGGTAGACAAGCTGAAATCAGCAGAAGGTGGACAGCAGAGTACATCGGGAGAACGGGTACAGCACGCACTGCTGAAAATAATGGAAGGCGCACCGGTGAGGCTGGACAGTACGCAAACCATCGACACCACCAATATTCTTTTCATTTGCGCGGGGGCATTCGTCGGCATCGAGTCTATCACTGCCTCAAACCACGCTTTCGGATTCATTTCCGTATCCGATGGCGATAACCAGAAAATTCTCGACCGCCTGAATTCGCGCGTGAAACCCACCGATCTATTTTGCTTCGGGCTGATCCCGGAATTTGCAGGGCGCTTGCCCATCATTGCCAACCTTCAGCACTTGTCCAAGGAGTTGCTGGTAAAAATAATGGTTGAGCCCCGCAATTCTATCTACAACCAGTTCCGCGAAATGCTCGGAGAAGAAGGGGTTGAACTGGAGATTGAGCACGCTGCTTTCCGGCAAATTGCCGAGATGGCTTTCGAGTACAAGGTAGGTGCCCGCAGCTTGAGGGGAATTTTTGAGGAAATGCTTACGCCGGTACTCTACCAGATTCCCGACCGGCCGGAGATACGCAAAGTTGTTATCAAGTCGTTGTTCGAAGAGCCATGCTTGCTTACCGCCCCGTAATTTCACCGCAGGGCGCAAGTAGCCGTCGGGTGTGGCAGTTGCCCGATAACAGCCGCCATTGTTTCACCCGATTGCACCGGTCGAATTAAAGAAGCGCTTGCCTTGCCCGGCAATTTTGTCAACAATGGCGATACTGAGAGGAGTTTTAGATGCCCGACCAAGCCGTTCCAGATTTTACCCTGCCCGCCACCGGCGGAGTGTCATTTACTCTTTCATCCCTGCGCGGCAAGTCACTGGTGATTTATTTTTACCCCAAGGATAATACCCCGGGATGCACTACCGAAAGCCAGCAGTTCCGCGACCTTTATGCGGATTTTCAAAAAGCAGGTTGCGAAGTGGTGGGAATATCACGCGACAGCGTCAAGTCGCATGAAAACTTTAAGGCCAGATTCTCGTTGCCGTTCGCCTTGTTGTCGGATGTTGAAGAAGTCGTGTGCGAACAATTTGGCGTCTTAAAACTGAAGAATATGTATGGTAAAAAGGTTCGCGGCATCGAGCGCAGCACTTTTGTACTGAACAACAAGGGCGTGCCGTGCCATGAATGGCGGGGGATCAAGGCAGACG
>CAIQPV010000257.1 GCA_903873725.1 uncultured Nitrosomonadales bacterium | reverse complement strand
TGGCATTCCATTCTCGGAAGATTGCTCAGTGTGAAGGCTCAACCCCGTGGTGGTTACGTCCGATAAGTTGTAAGTCGCGTCAACCGACGTGTAGTAAACGTTATGGAATACGATATTTTCTTTGATCCCATTTACGACGATGACACCCGGGCTTCCCAAACTAGTGTAACCCAGCGTTCCAGATAGGCTGAATTTATCAAAGTCTTCGTAGAGGTCTGCTTCAAGCGAATAATCGTTTTTCCCCGTACCTAAACCTGTGCTTACATCTGCGGTTCCAAATTTAACCTCTGCTTTCGCATCCAAGCTGAATCCGGAATTTTCATCGTCGATGAGGTAACCCGTTAAGCTACTTAAAACGTCGCCCAAGCCTGCAGTCGAGATGATTTTATTGGAGCCAACAACAATATGCCGACGCGAACCAGCAATCGATCCTGCAGGTCCTGTTTGCTCAAGATAGGGGATGGTCAGAGCAACCGCATAACGATCAGTGCCGTATGAAAATATGGTGGGAATACTCGTACTGGTGGATTCCTGTTTAGTGCCATAGCTGCCAGATGTGTAATCAAACCCAAAACTGAAAGATAACTTATCGTTACTCTTGTTACCGTCTTCGCCTGAGTCTGCTGTAGGCGTTGTGGCACCTGTCTCCTCCTTCGCAACGTTAACCGTCTTGCTGAGTGAAGCTGTGATCGTTGGATTTGGTTTTTCCTGCGGGGAAGTGGATTGACCGTTTAAAGAAGCAAATTCTTTCTGAGCAAATTGATTGCCTTGAGCCGCGGCATTTTTTATTACTCCCAATGCCCGCGGGTAACCCTGCATTGCAGATTTTCTGATCCACGAAAAAGCTTGCTGATCATCTTTCTGTGCACCTTGGCCATTTAGATATAAAACGCCCACATTACATTGGGCGGCCATATTGCCTTGTTCGGCCAATTTCAAATACTTGTTGAAAGCTACGCCGTAGTCATGATTGGATAGTGCCACGTTGGCGTCGTGTATTAGCGCTTGTTCTTCCGCACTTGATAATTCATTTGCATGAGCAATTCCAAAAATCAGTAATAATGGAAGGATGAATCCGACAGAATACTTCTTCATAAGTTTCTCAGAGTTTTCGTTCCTTATTATGAACAGTCTCATGATGTTCATGTGTATGTTCAGCGCTAGTGGCGTCGCCTGATCTCGCTTGGCTGATCCGGTCTTTACGCATCTGTTCCAATTGGCTGCGAAGTTTTTCCTTACGTTTCTGGATTCGATCTTCAATTTTAAGGCTGCGCGTGGTCCAGTATTTCGGAGCGCTAGCTAGCAAATGAGGAGCTTCAGTTGCCCCCTTTGAAGCGAAAGCAAATTTTCCGGGAGTGATATCCATTGATCCATTTGCATTTTTGAGTACGGTGGCGCCTTCAATCACCATATCGTATGTGCCTGGTTGGTCGCCACCCTCTTGGAGGATTACCGTGGTCTCATGGTCTGTGCCACGAATTCCGATCGTCACATTATTAAAGGTTTTGAGTGAATACGCAGAAGGATT
>CAIQPV010000256.1 GCA_903873725.1 uncultured Nitrosomonadales bacterium | reverse complement strand
CTCCAATACTAAAAAGCCTATCATTCAACGGCACACAAGGCACACAGCTGGACATCTTGAATTGGCTTCGTGCCTTTACCGTTGATCTTTCTGTGCTTGCATTCATCACTTTGGAACCCGGATCAAAAATTACTCTTCCGGCAGACAGCGCAGACAGATAGCGGTTGAAATCTGTGCCTTCCCCCAGCAACGCGGGACTAAAATAGCGGTAGGCCGGTGCTAATTCCTTCTCGCTTTCATATGGAATATAGGCCGCTTGCGCGTGTTTCTTGTTCCAACCGATCATCAGCTCAGCAAATGACCAAGCTGCTGCGCAATGCCCTGCTTCGTTGAGTAACTCCACTGCACCACCCACATCCTCGATGATTTTTCGAGACGGATTAAAACCGCGCACCGATAATGTGAGTCCTGTTTTAGTATTACGGCAATCGGCGCGGTGTGTTCCCGTGAAATAGAGCGTGTCTTTTCCGGTGGGATTGCCTTATTCACGAACGAAAGCTTTAACTCCATTCTCGCCATACATCCCGCCGTCAGGCTCTGGTGTCATCAGAGTAATTTTGTCGCCACTATAGGCTTTCATTTCCCAGCCCATAAAATCTGGCTCGGCACACCCGTTAGAAATGATGCCTAGGGTGGGTTAGCCGATTGCGGCGTAACCCGCCACTCATCCTTTTGTGCTCACCTTAATTCTCAACGAGAAGCACCTCACGATGACAGCCGAGGCACTCGTTAACAAATATACGCTCACCATCGACAACTTTGATTTCTTTCAAATCAAGACGGCTTCCGCATTTGCTACAACAATCCGGTTGGTCGGACATGATGTGGTAGATTGGGTGATCAGCTTGTTTTTCAGTAAGCAGCATATTAGCTATTTCCTGTTGTCCACGAAGAGTTCTTTCCTATGCCACGCGATAAACTCAGCTTGTGGTGCGAAGCGTTCTGGCGGTTCAATCGTGCGGCCATTTAATGGTAACAGAACCTCAATTACGAAAGTTTCCTTACGCCGCTTTAGCTCCTCCGAGACAACAATCTTGAAGTCATCGGTGAGTGTTATCAATCCTTTGTCAAAAGCTCTATCATGAATCGCAGAAAGGCATAAGCCATTGCTTGGATTTAGGCGGTTTGCCTTGTCTTTGCTCCATGGAACAATATGGCTGGCAACTAATAGGCGAGGCTCGGATACGCCACACATGCAGCAACGCCCACGATAACTGCTCAACACGGCGCGACGGAAAAAATGCTGTTTGATTCTCTGTGTTACTAGAACTTGCCGTGTTTCTCCTGTGAAATCATCCGGCAATATCTCATCGTCGTCCGGCTCCAAATCCTCTACGATATTTTTGTCCAGTTGTTGGCGGTACAGTTGACATTCCACTGCAAGCTTTTCCCAGTCTGAGTGAAATTCTGCCCATACCTCGCGGTCCAATGCCGAGTCCCCTCTCAAGCCTACGCGCCCTGTGCTCGTAATTGCTGGATCAATGCTTGCGATGTTAAGCATTTTCATCGCAACCGCGTCAGATGTACGACCGATTACCTTTGCCAATGCAATTATTTCTGGGTTTCGTCCATGAATTCGCCCATATGGAAGCTGACAATACAAATGGAATGCCAGCTTTACTTGCTCTTTTGTCCAACGCACTGTCGCCATGATTTATTGCGGCACAGGCAAGGTAGATGCCTCGTCTGCCGATTCCTTTGTGGAAATGAGCGAAGCCATGAGTTTAGCAGTTGCGTCTATCATCGGTATAACCGCAGCTTGGGAAAATAGCTTATAGGCTTGTGTGTTTGATACCGGAATCCTGAACGTATCGGGATAGCCCATCAGCCGCGCACATTCTCTGGGCGTCAATCGGCGCGGATTTTTGAGCGCGCCTTGATGCACGAGAATTTCCGAGCCATCCTTGTAGTAGCGCGCCGATAAAGTGCGTGCCACGTCTCCGGGTTTAACCAGACCGAAACCGAAGCCGTTGCCTTTTGCTTTGTGCTTCGCAGCGTAATTTTGCAAGTAGAGCCAGAGGTTGTCGGTGAGGGTGTACTTGTCCTGCACACGCTTTTTCTTGTGATCGAAAAATCTTCCTTCATCCCACTGTAATTCAGGTTCGCTGCCGTCGGTGCGGTGCAGGATGTCCTTGAGGGTGTGCCGGCCTTTGGGCGGCAGAGGCAAGGCATCGAAATCGAATGCAATCGGTTCGCGGAAGCCGACGATAAGGATGCGCTCACGGTGTTGCGGGACGAAATGCGCACCGTCTATGACGCGATAGGTGATGTGGTAGCCGAGGTCATTCGTCAAGGTGCGGCGGATGACATCGAAGGTGCGGCCCTTGTCATGGGAGACAAGGTTCTTGACGTTTTCGAGCAGGAAGGCGCGCGGGCGTTTTTCTTCGATGATGCGCGCCACGTCAAAGAACAGGGTGCCTTGTGTTTCGCAGGCGAAACCGTGCGCCTTGCCCAGCGCATTTTTCTTGGAAACTCCGGCAATTGAAAAAGGCTGACAGGGGAATCCGGCCAGCAGCACGTCGTGATCGGGAATGTCGATGGCTTGCACTTGGGTGATGTCTCCGGCAATGGGGTGTCCATCGCGGAAGTTCTCGGCGTAAGTTTTCTGTGCATAGCTGTCCCATTCGCTGGTGAATACGCAACGTCCGCCGATTTGTTCAAACGCCTTGCGCAAGCCACCGATGCCCGCGAACAGGTCGATAAAATCGAAAGCGCCTTCCGGCCTATCCTCCCCGAATGGCAATAGTTGCTGCAATGCGTGAACCAGATAGGCGGGAGGGGGCGTTTGCCTTGTTTCCCATCTTCTGACGGTGCGGACGTCAATGTCCAGATATTTGGCAATGGCCGCCTGGGTATGGTGTTTGCGGGCTTCGTTCAGATAGGAAAGTACCGTATCTTGATCGTTGACTAGGGTGAGAGGGGCATTCATGGCTATTTATTGTCCGGGAATTATCTGGGAACTTTTGCGGACAATATGTCATTTGTTCCTCCCAGTCAAGATTTTTTCTGGTGGGCGACTTCCACTTTGGCAAGTGCAGACGTTTGCACTCCGATTCTGCGCCAAGCACAGGTATAATCCCGCCTCATGCATCCGCACTCCCCGCCTTCGCCCCATGAAATTACCCCCAATTGCCCCTGTACCGGCCATTGCAGTTCGGTCCTGGGAGACGATGTGTGCCGGGGTTGTCAGCGCACTCTGGAGGAGATCACGCTCTGGCCGCAAATGACCGATGAGGAGCGGCGCGCGGTGAATCGCCGTATTGCGCTGGAGCAATGGGAACAATCTATTGTATAAAAAAAATCAACTCGGATCGGGATTTAATCTGATGACATTATTACAAATACTGGGTCTTGCCGTTATTCAAGGGGCGGCCGAGCTGTTGCCGGTATCAAGCTCGGCCCACGTCATTGTGGCGGAAAAACTGATGGGGCTTGATCCGACCAGTCCGGAGATGACGCTTTTGCTGGTGATGCTGCACACCGGCACCATGTTTGCGGTTATTTTCTATTTTTGGAGGTCGTGGAAAGAGAGTTTCTTTTCTTCCAAAAGGGTTTTCCGCGACTCGGTAAAGTTCATCGCCGCAGCCACTTTGGTGACCGGCATCGTAGGGCTGACACTGAAATTCCTGATCGAGAAGTTCTTCATGAAGGATGTGCCGCATGCGGAAATTGAGCAGCTTTTTGGAAACATGAACCTGATCTCGGCAGCGCTTGCCGCAGTAGGCTTGCTGATTCTGTACGCGGGAATTAAAAACCGCGCTTCTTCCGAATATGGGCGCACCATGGATTTAAAGGAATCTTGCTATGTGGGTGCGGTTCAGGGTATTTGTTTGCCTTTCCGTGGTTTTTCACGTTCAGGGGCGACCATCTCCACCGGATTGCTATTGGGTATTCCAAGGAGAAAAAAATAGAGGAATTCAGTTTTGCCCTCGCAGTGGTGCTTACCCCGCCTGTTATTGCCCGTGAAGCCATGCGCTTGTTGCAGGAGCAGCACGCATCCTCATCGACCATGGCTGGATTGACGCAAATCTTCATGCCCAGTTTGCTGGGCATGGCGCTTAGTTTCGCAACAGGGCTTTTGGCGCTTAAATGGCTTTCAAGTTGGCTGGAGAACGGCCGATGGTTCCTGTTTGGAATATATTGCCTCGGGGCATCAGTTATTGTTTTTATACTCCATCAAAATGGCATCTGAGCGGGTAGCAAGTAGATGGTAGCCAATCCGCACCAAACGACCGCTACGGGCTACCAGCTAAATTAACTTTGTTCCCACGGCAATTCCGCCGCCCGCCAGCCATTCAGCGAGTTGCGTTGATTGTCAGTATTCTTGTCGCCCTCGAAGCCTTCCAGGACGTTGTAGCAATCGGCATAACCCGCCTGGGTTGCGGCGATGGCGGCACTGTGCGAACGGACACCGCTCCTGCAGATGAACATCACCAGCGATTCTTTGTCTACTGCCTGCCCCAACTGCGCAAGAAAATGCGGGTTGGGATTCATGCCCGGGTAAGTAACCCATTCAATTGCCTCCGCACCGGGGACACGCCCCACCCAATCCAGTTCGGCACGGGTGCGCACATCCACCAGCTTGGCGCCGGGTGCGGACTGGAAGATTTCGTATGCCTCTTCCGGCAGTAACGCGCCTTCATACGGCAGGTTCATTTCTTTTGCACGTTGTTGTGCGGTGTTCAGAATCCCGGTGATTTTACCCATGTCCATTTCCCAACTTTAAAATTCCAAAATGTTTATTGTTTAAGTTGCAAGTGTTATCCTGCCCGCCAAGCAGCATACTATCTCAACTGCAATGAAAAATCACACCCACGGACATACCCACAGTAAATCCGCTGCTTTTGAGCCTGCTAATCCGGAGCGTTTCGCAGCCGCGAAAAGAAGCACTTGGGTCAGCATCTTCATTAATTTGATGTTGACCGCGCTACAAGTTTCGGCGGGTTACTTCGGGCGGTCACAGTCTTTGATGGCGGACGGCCTGCATTCACTGTCCGACCTGTTATCCGACATTATGGTGCTGTTCGCCAACCGCCACGGCAACCAACACGCCGATGCCGACCATCCATATGGGCATGCCCGCATAGAAACCGCTGCCACGCTCATTCTCGGTGTGGCTTTGGCGGCATTGGGCGTTGCACTTCTGATCGCAGCCGGAATGCGCCTGCAGCATCCCGCACAGGTGCAAACCGTCCATCCGCTTACAATTTGGATTGCACTCATCGCATTGGCTGCCAAGGAGGGCATGTTCCGTTATATGTTGGGTGTAGCCAAGCGCGTGCGTTCACAAATGCTTATCGCCAATGCCTGGCATGCCCGCTCTGACGCCGCTTCGTCCCTAGTGGTGGTGGTAGGCATCGGGGGCAATCTGATGGGCTACACTTTCCTTGATCTCGTTGCCGCCGCAGTGGTGGGAGTAATGATTGCGCATATGGGCGTCAAGTTTGCGCTGGAAGCGCTGGCCGAACTGATCGACACAGGGCTTTCTGCGGAGGAAGTAGAAGCTATTCGTGCCACCTTGCTGGCTACGCCTGGCGTGCGCAGTCTGCATGAGTTGCGCACACGCAAGATGGCGGATAATGCACTGGTAGATGCGCACATTATTGTCGATCCGAAAATAAGCGTCTCCGAGGGACATTTCATTGCGGAGACTGCCCGTCAGGCCGTGTTGCGCCAGCATCAAGTTATGGATGTAATGGTACATATCGACCCTGAAGATGATATGAAGTACAAACCCAATAATCACCTGCCAAGCCGTGAAGCATTGCTTAAACACCTCGCCGGAAGGCTGGGTAGTAACTTGCCTCTGGGCAATCGCACCATGCTGCATTACCTGGATGGGAAAATTGATGCTGAACTGTTCCTTGAATTGGAAGTTTACCGGAATCCCGCGAAAATCGAGGCATTACAGCAAAGGTGCGCCGAAATAACAGCGGATGACCGTTATTTTCGTGCTATCCAACTGCACCTCAGCAACGCACAGGATTAGTGCGGACAAAATTTCTGCGCCCCACTTGAGGGCACTTATTTTATTCATTTATTGGTTTGAGTATGGCAAAATACGTTTTTTGATGCAGAGAAGTCGTGGCATGTTTCCTGCTAAAGACACAACTGTGTTTTTAGTTTGTTTGGTTCTTCAATTATTGTTGGCCGGTTTATTTTTTTGATTCAGTCGTTACGTTTAGGAGAGAGTTATGTCGAAGTCGGCAGCTGATGTTGCAAAGTTAATCAAAGACAATGAAGTCAAATTCGTTGACCTGCGTTTTACCGATACCCGTGGCAAAGAGCAACACGTTTCCATTCCCGCACATGTGGTGACGGACAGCGATGACTGGTTCGATAACGGTCACGCCTTCGACGGATCTTCCATCGCTGGCTGGAAGGGGATTCAGGCCTCCGACATGCTTCTGATGGCTGACCCGGAATCTGCTTTCGTTGATCCATTCATGGACGAGACCACTCTTGTCATGAGCTGCGACGTAATCGAGCCTTCCGATGGCAAGGGTTACGACCGCGATCCGCGCTCGATCGCCAAGCGCGCCGAAGCCTACCTGAAAAGCAGCGGTTTGGGCGATGCGGCTTTCTTCGGCCCCGAACCTGAATTCTTCATATTCGATTCGGTGAATTGGGAAGTTAACATGTCCGGCTCCTTCTGCAAGGTAAATTCCGAAGAAGCCGCCTGGGCTTCCGCTGAGAAGTTCGATGGCGGAAATACCGGCCACCGTCCTACTGTCAAAGGTGGATATTTCCCTGTTCCCCCGGTTGATTCGCTGCAAGACATCCGCTCAGCCATGTGTTTGGCACTTGAAGAGATTGGTGTTCCTGTCGAAGTACATCACCACGAAGTGGCCACTGCCGGACAATGTGAAATCGGTACCAAATTCGCCACACTGGTAAAACGTGCCGACCAGACCCAGAAGCTGAAATATGTGGTGCATAACGTTGCTCACCAGTATGGCAAGACCGCGACCTTCATGCCCAAACCCATCGTCGGTGACAACGGTTCCGGCATGCACGTGCACCAGTCGATCTGGAAGGACGGCAAGAATCTTTTTGCCGGCAATGGCTATGCCGGGTTGTCCGAATTCGCGCTGTATTACATCGGCGGCATCATCAAACATGCCAAAGCGTTGAATGCCATTACCAACCCCGGCACCAACTCCTACAAGCGTCTGGTCCCAGGATTTGAAGCACCGGTGAAGCTGGCGTATTCGGCCCGCAACCGTTCTGCTTCGATCCGCATTCCTTTCGTGCAAAGCGACAAGGCCCGCCGTATCGAGGTACGTTTCCCGGATCCGACTGCCAACCCTTATCTGGCTTTCACCGCCATGATGATGGCCGGTCTCGACGGCGTACAGAACAAGATTCATCCCGGCGATGCTGCTGACAAGAATCTATACGATTTGCCTCCGGAAGAGGACGCAAAGATCCCAACCGTATGCTCCAGCCTTGATCAGGCATTGGAAGCCCTGGACAAGGATCGTGAGTTCCTGACCCGTGGCGGCGTGTTTTCCAATGAAATGATCGATGCTTACATCGAATTGAAGATGGAGGAAGTAACCCGCTTCCGCATGACCACTCACCCGGTAGAATATGATATGTATTACAGCCTCTGAACGATCCGAGGACTTCCAAAGAAGTCCAGGATAAGGCAGGAATCCCTTATAAATACAGGGTTCCTGCCTTTTTTATAGTCCATTACCGTCCTACAGATCAAACATCCAGATTTTTCACTCCCAGTGCATTTTGTTCGATAAATGCCCGACGCGGTTCGACAATATCACCCATCAGCGTAGTGAATATTTCATCGGTAGTTAGCAGGTCTTCTATACCCACTTTTAATAAAACGCGATTTTTCACGTCCATGGTAGTTTCCCACAATTGCTCCGGATTCATTTCGCCCAACCCCTTGTAGCGCTGGATGCTTACACCATGTTTGGCTTCTTCAAGCAACCATTCGATGACTTGTTTGAAGCTGGTTATGGAACGTTTTTGTTCTCCCCGGACAATGTGTGCTCCCGTTCCAACTAACCCCCCCAATACATCTGCGGTCTGGCGTATTTGTACATAGTCGCTACCTTTCAGAAAACCACGGTCCATGTAACTGACTGAATAGTTACCGTGCTGAAGCTTGTCCAGGCGCAGTCTATGTTCACCACTTTCATCGGTTTCCACCATAACCTTGATGCTGCCACCGCAAGCTGTTTCCAGTTGCTGCGCACTGAATTGAGCTTGGTCTGCATCATCCAGCGACAAGGTAGGCAATGTTAGCAATGCATGACTGGCCTCCGGGGCGGTAAAGCGTGACAGACGGTCAATAACCGCTTCGGCAAGAAAATATTTTTTGGCTATCTCTTCCAGTGCATCGGCCTGGATCGGGCTGGCATTCGCAGACGGATAGAGGGCGGCATTATTCAGGGCGGACTTGAGCATGTAGATTTTCATCTCCTGATCATCCTTGAGGTAACGCTCGTCCTTGCCTTGCTTGATTTTGTACAGAGGAGGTTGCGCGATATAGATATGGCCGCGCTCGACCAGTTCGGGCATTTGCCGATAGAAAAATGTGAGCAAAAGGGTACGAATGTGCGCACCATCCACGTCGGCGTCCGTCATGATTATGATGCGGTGGTAACGCAGTTTATCCGCGTTGTATTCGTCCTTGCCGATGCCGGTTCCCAGCACGGTAATCAGAGTGGCAATTTCTTGTGAAGAAATAAGCTTCTCGAAACGTGCCCGCTCAACGTTCAATATCTTGCCTTTTAGCGGCAGAATCGCCTGAAATTTGCGGTCGCGTCCTTGTTTGGCTGATCCGCCCGCAGAGTCTCCTTCGACCAGATAAAGTTCGGAGAGGGCAGGATCCTTTTCCTGGCAGTCGGCGAGTTTTCCGGGCAAACCCATGCCGTCCAGCACACCTTTGCGGCGAGTCAAATCACGGGCTTTGCGTGCCGCTTCCCGTGCACGGGCTGCTTCAATAATTTTATTGACGATGATTTTTGCGTCAAGCGGTTTTTCCAGCAGGAACGAAGTCATTTGCTGGCCGATCAGATCTTCAATTACCGGACGTACCTCGGAGGAAACCAGTTTATCTTTTGTTTGTGAGGAAAATTTCGGATCCGGCAATTTTACCGACAACACGGCGGTCAAACCTTCCCGCATATCGTCGCCGCTTGTGTCTACTTTGGCTTTTTTCGCCAACTGCTCGGTTTCAATGTACTGGTTCAGCGTGCGGGTCATTGCAGTGCGTAGAGCGGTTAGATGCGTACCACCGTCCCGTTGCGGAATATTGTTGGTAAAACACTGTACGGTTTCCTGATAGGTGTCGTTCCATTGCATCGCAATTTCTGCCGTGATGCCGTCTTTCTCCCCGATTGCGTAAAACACCGTTGGATGCAATGGTGTTTTGTTCCGGTTCATATATTCAACGAAACCCTTGATGCCGCCGCTGAAGGCAAAGTTTTCTTCTTTACCGGTACGGTGATCTATCAGTGAAATTTTTACTCCATTGTTTAAAAAAGATAATTCACGTAAACGCTTAGCCAGAATATCAAAATGAAATTCAACCAGTCCAAAGGTTTCCTTTGCGGCCAGAAAATGAACAATAGTACCTTTTTTACCGGAAGGGCCGACAACTCTCAGCGGGGCCACAGCGTCTCCGTGGCGGAATTCCATGAAGTGTTCTTTACCATCGCGGTAAATCGTGAGTTTTAGCCATTCCGACAATGCATTTACTACCGAAACACCCACACCATGCAAACCCCCGGACACTTTGTACGAGTTGCTGTCAAATTTTCCTCCCGCATGGAGGATAGTCATGATAACTTCTGCAGCAGAACGGTTTTCTTCTTTATGAATATCGGTCGGTATCCCCCGTCCGTTATCGCATACACTGATAGAGTTATCGGCATGAATAATAACATCAATCTCATCACAATGACCTGCCAAAGCCTCGTCCACGGCATTATCAACTGCCTCAAATACCATGTGATGCAAACCGGTACCGTCGTTTGTATCTCCGATGTACATGCCGGGACGTTTTCTGACTGCTTCCAGTCCTTTAAGCACTTTGATGCTGTCGGAATTGTAATCGCTCATTATTTTTCTTTCGTTTGTTTCACGTGAAACATTAAACTTTTCGGTTATACCTATATATCAAATCCGCATCGGCATTACGACGTATTTAAATTCATCATTACCTGGTACAGTTATTAAAATACTACTATTTGGATCACCGAATGAAAATGTTATGTTTTGTGCAGATGCATTGGTCAGTCCGTCCATCAGATAATTAACATTAAAACCAATATCCAGCGCAATACCGTGATAATCGGTTTCAATATCTTCCTGGGCTTCTTCCTGTTCGCTGTTACTACTTACGATACGCAGGTTTTTCTCGGTAAGTACAAAACGGACTCCCCTGAATTTTTCATTGGACAGTATTGCGGCTCGTTGTAAAGCCTGCAATATGGCCAACCTGTCAAACGTGATGTGATTGCTGTAGTTTGGAACAACGCGTTCATAATCCGGAAATTTTCCGTCAATAACCTTGGAGGTCAGGACGATGTCCGAGAAAGAAACTTTAACTTGGCT
>CAIQPV010000255.1 GCA_903873725.1 uncultured Nitrosomonadales bacterium | reverse complement strand
TCGACGACAACTGCTCAATCAGCACAAAATGCGGTTCTCGCGGCAGAAAATGCCGTGACCAATACTCTGAACTCATTAACGTCGGGCCATTAGCAGGGAGTTTTTCCATGTCAACAATTTCTAATGTGTCATCTTCCAGCAGTTACGGATACAGCTTGCCAGCATCGAATACAGCAGCGAATCCTGTTGCCCAAACCTCCAACTCCGGTTTAGTGCAGGAAGCTGCCAGCCTTTCCGCTATCGGAAATATTGTGACAACGTTGGGTGGCGGTTCTACTTCGTCACTAACATATGATGCTGCCGGACTTCTGAATACTTTGGTGCAAGCCGGTACTGCGTCATCATCTTCTCAAACAACTGCCAACAGCGCGAATCCGGCATCAGCACAAAATTCCACTGATCAGGGCATTGTCAATACATTGGCCACTTCCTCGACTGCTTCAGGTGTGTACACCAGTTCAGGCTCGCTCCAGGGGCTTCCATCAAACACTTCCGCAACTTGGGCCAGTGCACTCAAGAACAACCCCGGCCTTGCTTCCACGGTAATTTCTGATTCTTTCAACCAGGGTATTGTGGGAACACTCTCAACGACAGCATAGAAAACCGAGTCCCTGTGGCGGATTCAAGCTTTATGACATTGGTTTACTTCTCGCTGTTCTGCCAGTCCCCGCCCAAGGCTACGATCAGTGCGGCGTTTGCAATCAGTCTGCGACCGGTTATGTTGAGGTAACTGTTTTTTGCGCTGAGTGCCGTGGCCTGTGTTGCGACAACATTCAGATAACCGACGGTACCGGCAGAGTACTGGTTTTCGGTCAGCTTTTGTGCTTCGGTGGACGACTTTACGGCAGCCTGCTGTGTTTCGGCCTCGTCAGCGAGTTGATGCAGGGCGGAGAGGTTGTCCTCAACGTTCTGAAACGCGGCGAGGACAGTCTGGCGATAAGTGGCCACGCTATTGTCATATACGGCGACTGCTGCCCTTTTCTGCGCCGAAAGTGCACCGCCATTGAACAGGGTCATCGCAAAAGAAGGGCCAAGCGACCAAAAACTATTCGGTGCCGTAAACAGTTGTGAGAAGCTGGAGTTTTGGTAACCGTAAGACCCGGTTAAAGTCAGCGCGGGAAAAAATGCTGCCTGCGCTACGCCGATCTGGGCATTGCTTGCCGCCATATGCCGCTCGGCAGACGCGATGTCAGGGCGACGCTCCAGCAGTGCGGAAGGCACAGCGGACGGCATCTGCGGCAACGAGGGCAGGGCATTGGTCGGCTTGATCTGGAAATCTGCCGGGGCTTTGCCGATCAAAACGGCAATGGCATGCTCCAACTGTGCCCGCTGTACGCCGAGGTCGATAATCTGGGCTTGGGTTGTTCTTAGTTGAGTCTCGGCCTGGGCGACGTCGATACTGTTGTCGACGCCGGCTTCTTTAAGGTTTTTTGTGATTTGCAGCGAGCGTTCGTAAGCGATGCCGGTCTGTTCGAGTAACTGTTTTTCTACATCGTTGACGCGCAGTTGAAAATAGGACTGCACTAATGTTGACTGGGCGGACAGCAGTGCGTTTCCCAGATCGGCGCTGCTGGCTTGAGATGATGCCCTGCTGGCTTCGACATTGCGTCCGATTTGTCCCCAGAGGTCGGGTTCCCAACTGGCGCTCACGGATGGGCGCACAATGTTATGTATCGGTGAGCCGGCTACCGCAGTTCCGGCAGTGCCGATCGCGCCGCGGTTACCCGACAAGCCGGCAGTCACTGTTGGAAAATAGCCGGCTTGCGCCACGCCCAGCAGCGCTTGCGCCTGACGATACGACGCGGCAGCAGCAATAACGTTCTGGTTCGATATTTCAACCTGTGATACCAAGGCATTCAAATCCGCATCGCCAAAAATTTCCCACCAGTGCCCGCGAGGCGCATTGTCTTTTGGCTCGGCCGTCTTCCAGTCTTTTGCTTCTTTGTAAGCTGCGGGTGTGGTGACATCAGGTTTGTGGTAATCGGGGCCGACCATGCAGCCGCTCAGACTCAGCATGGCAACCAAAATAAAACACATCTTCATGTTGCATCCTTTCATTTTCGGGCGCTCTAGGTCGTGGCTGAGAGTGCGGAATGGCCTTGCGGACGGATTCTCAAGCACCACAACCGGAAACGGTCGAGATAAAGATAGACCACAGGCGTCGTATACAAAGTTAACAACTGGCTCAGGATCAATCCTCCAACAATCGAAATACCCAGAGGCCGACGAAATTCGGCACCATCCGAGAAGCCGATGGCCAGCGGTATGGCGCCGAACAGCGCGGCCATGGTAGTCATCATGATCGGGCGGAAGCGCAGCAGACAGGCCCGGTGGATCGCATCGCGCGGCGACAGCCCCTCACTCCTTACGGCGTCGATGGCGAAGTCGATCATCATGATGGCATTCTTCTTTACAATGCCGATCAGCAGGATGATGCCAATAAAAGCGATAATGGAAAGTTCGGAGCCGAAGGCGAGCAGCGCCAGAAAGGCTCCGACACCGGCCGACGGTATCGTGGAAAGGATGGTCAGCGGGTGGATCAGGCTCTCGTAAAGGATGCCCAGCACCAGATAGATGGCGATCACTGCGGCCAGGATCAACAAAGGCAGGCTGTCAGTCGATGCCTGAAAAGCCTTGGCCGTGCCCTGAAAACTGCCATGCACCGAGGTCGGCACACCAATCTTGAGCATGGCGTTGTCTATGGCTCGCGTTGCGTCGGAAAGCGAAACCCCGGCCGGCAGATTGAAGGAGATTGTAGACGCCGCGAATTGTCCCTGATGGTTGACCGCCAGCGGTGTAAAAGTCTGTTCGTAGTGTGCAAATGAGGCCAGTGGCACCTGAATATTACCGGGCGCGATTATGAAAGCATCTTTCAGAGTTTCAGGACTTTGCCAGTATTGAGGTGCCGCTTCCATTACAACGTGATACTGGTTGAGCGGTTCATAGATCGTCGACACCAGACGCTGACCAAACAAATCATTGAGCGTGTTGTCGATCAATGATTGCGAAATACCAAGCCGTGCCGCTGCATCACGATCTACTACCAGGCTTGTTTGCAAGCCGCTGTCCTGCGCGTCGGTGTTGACATCACTGAGATCCGGCAGTTGGGTTAAAGCCTGACGGATGCGCGGTTCCCAGGCACGCAGTTCGTTAATATCGTCGGATTGCAGCGTGTATTGGTACTGCGCATTACTGGCACGTCCGCCGATGCGAATATCCTGTTGCGCTTGCAGAAACAGGCTGGCGCCGGGTTCGCGGGCAAGTTTGGGGCGCAGGCGCGCGATGACCTGGTCGGCGGACATCTTCCTTTCGGAAATAGGCTTCAGCGACACAAACATGAACCCCGTGTTGCGCTGGCCGCCGCCGGTGAAGGCGACGACATTATCCACTGCCGGATCTGCGCGTACGATTTCCATGTAGTTCTTTTGCTTCTCGCGCATGGCCTGGAAAGAAATGCTCTGGTCGGCCTGGACGTTACCGGATAGTCGCCCCACGTCCTGCTGCGGAAAGAAGCCTTTGGGTATGGTGTTGTAAAGGTAAATATTGAAACCGACGGTTGCCGCCAGCACCATCATCATGATACGTCCGTGCGTCAGCGCCCAGTCGAGGGTGACGCGATAGCCGTTCAGTGCAGACGAGAAAACTCTCTCGCTGGCATGATAAAAACGTCCGTGTTTTTCTTCGCTGCGCGGCTTCAGCAGGCGCGCGCACATCATCGGTGTCGTTGATAACGACATGGCCAGAGAAACGATAATGGCGGCAGAAAGCGTGACCGCAAATTCGCGGAAAAGCCGCCCGACGATGCCTCCCATCAGCAGGATGGGAATAAACACGGCAATCAGCGACAGGCTCATCGACACCACCGTAAAGCCGACTTCGCGTGCGCCACGCAATGCGGCTTCGTATGGCGTGCTGCCGTTTTCAATATGGCGTGACACGTTTTCCAGCACGACCACTGCATCGTCCACGACGAAACCGGTGGCGATGGTCAGCGCCATCAGCGACAGCGTATTCAGACTGAAACCGGCCAGGTACATCACAGCGAAGGTGCCGATCAGCGACACCGGCACCACGACACTGGGAATCAACGCCGCCCGGGCATTGCGCAGAAACAGAAATACCACCATCACAACGAGGGCGACGGACATAACCAAGGTACGCTCGACTTCGTGCAGCGAAGCGCGGATGGTCGGTGTCCGGTCCATGGCGACGTCGAGATCAATAGCGCCGGGGATGGAAGCGCGCATTTGCGGCATCAGGGCGCGCACGCGATCCACCGTCTCGATGATGTTGGCACCCGGCTGACGGTTAATAATCATCATCACCGCCGGTTTCCCGTTAAACAGTCCGTCGTTGCGCACATCCTGCTGCGAATCCAGAACACTGGCGACATCGCCGAGGCGCACGGCGGCTCCCTTGTTATAACCGACGATAAGCGGAATATAGTCGGCTGCTTTTTTGGCCTGGTCGTCGGCGAGGATTTGCCAGTGGTGGCTATCGTCCTCGACCGCACCCTTGGGGCGGTTGGCATTCGTTGCGGCGATGGCAGTGCGAACGGCTTCGACGCCTATACCCATCTGGTTGAGAGCCGGCGGACTGAGTTCGACGCGCACCGCCGGTAGCGAGGCGCCGCCGACCGTCACTTGTCCGACACCTTCGAGCTGGGAAATTTTCTGCGCCAGAATGGTCGAGGCGGAATCGTACATTTGGGCGCGTGACATCGAAGTCGAGGTCAGCGACAAAATCATGATCGGGGCGTCGGCAGGATTGACTTTGCGGTAGGTTGGGTTGCCCGTCAGCCCGGTTGGGAGCTGCGGGATCGCGGCATTGAGGGCCGCCTGCACGTCGCGGGCGGCACCGTCGATATCACGGGAAAGATCGAATTGAAGAGTAATGCGAGTATTACCGAGCGAACTGCTGGATGTGATTTCGGTTACCCCTGCTATCACCCCGAGCGAGCGTTCGAGTGGTGTCGCCACCGTGGAGGCCATGGTATCCGGGCTCGCGCCGGACAGT
Source organism: uncultured Nitrosomonadales bacterium (assembly GCA_903873725.1). Lineage (GTDB taxonomy): Bacteria > Pseudomonadota > Gammaproteobacteria > Burkholderiales > Gallionellaceae > CAIQPV01. The sequence goes on along the minus strand of CAIQPV010000255.1, from coordinate 294 downwards.
GAGACCTGTACGGAGATGGTCGGAAAATCAATTTGCGGCAGAGGTGACACCGGTAACAGAGTGAAAGCGACGATGCCAGCCAAGGCTACGCCGAGCGTCAGCAGCGTCGTTGCAACCGGGCGGTTGATGAATAAGGCACAAGGATTCATGGGGGCCTCATGTGCTGCGGGTTCGCCGCGCCAGGCGGTCGAAAGCAAGATAAATAACCGGGGTGGTGAACAGCGTGAGCACTTGGCTCACCAGCAGGCCGCCGACCATGGTGATTCCAAGCGGGTGACGCAGTTCGGAGCCGAC